>NZ_JBKZWT010000338.1:0-3799 GCF_047759905.1 Sinomonas sp. G460-2
TCGCCCTCCGCATGGGCGCGCACGACGTCGTCAACCTCGCCGAGGGCGGGACCCTCCCCGAGACCGATGTCGTGTTCGAGGCCTCGGGCGCCCCGGCCGCCGTCACGAGCGTGCTGCGGGCCGTCAAGCGGGGCGGGCTCGTGGTCCAGGTGGGCAACCTGCCGGCGGGCAAGCTCGAGGTCTCGCTCGCCGAGCTCGTGTTCCGCGAGATCGAGTACCGCGGCTCGTTCCGGTTCATCGACGAGATCTCGACCGCGCTCGAGTACTTCGCCGACGGCCTCGACATCGAGCCCCTGCTCACGCACGAGTTCCCCGTCGAGGAAGCCGTCGAGGCGTTCCGGGTCGCTGGCGATCGCTCCACGGGGTCCTCGAAGGTGCTGCTGCGGTTCTGAGCCGTTCTTTCCTGCTCACCTTGGTCCTTCCTGCTCACTTTGGGGGGCCGGCTGATCCCCGCTGCGGCGTGTCGCGCCAAGACACGGCGCGGTGGGCGGCCCAAAGTGAGCACGAGCGGACAGTGAGAAGGGCGGCCCAGATGTTTGGCAGAATGGACCGGGTGAACAGCACAGGCAAGAGGGCATCACTCGAGAAGCTTCCTGAGGAAGTCGCCAGCATGTTCGACGACGTCGCACCGCGCTACGACGTGGTCAACGACCTCCTCTCGCTCGGCCAGACGCGCCGGTGGCGGAAGGTCGTGTTCGACGCGGTCGGCGCGAAGCCGGGCCAGCGCGTGCTCGACCTCGCCGCGGGAACCGGCACGTCCGCCGAGCCCTACGCGGATGCGGGCATCGACGTCGTGGCCTGCGACTTCTCCCTCGGCATGCTGCGCGTGGGCAAGCGCCGCCGCCCGGACATCGACTTCGTGGCGGGCGACGCGACGAACCTGCCGTTCGCGGACAACTCGTTCGACGCCGTGACGATCTCGTTCGGCCTGCGCAACGTGACGGATCCGCACCAGGCCGTCCGCGAGATGCTCCGCGTCACGAAGCCCGGCGGGAAGATCGTCGTGGCCGAGTTCTCCTCGCCGGTGAACCCCTTGTGGCGCACGATGTACCTCGAGTACCTCATGCGCGCGCTCCCGCCCGTCGCCCGCAAGGCCTCGTCCAACCCGGACGCGTACGTGTATCTGGCCGAGTCGATCCGCGCGTGGCCCAACCAGGACCACCTCGCGGCGTGGCTCACGGAGGACGGCTGGGAGAACGTCGTGTACCGGAACCTCTCCGGCGGGATCGTCGCCGTGCACCGCGGCACGAAGCCCGTCCCTCCCGCGTCGCAGTCCGGGCCCGTGGAGAAGATCCGGCGCGCGCGCCGCTCTGCCGGGTGACGCGCGGCTGATCCAGTGGAAGTACTCGTCATCGGCGCCGGCCCCGCCGGGTCCACCGCGGCGCACTACCTCGCCCGCTCGGGCGTGCCCGTCACGGTCCTCGAGAAGACCCGCTTCCCGCGCGAGAAGGTGTGCGGCGACGGGCTCACGCCGCGGGCCGTGCGCGAGATCCAGCTCCTGGGCCTCCCGCACGCCGAGCCGGACGGCTGGCGCCGCAACCGCGGGCTGAGGCTCATCGCGGGCGGCCGCACGCTCGAGCTCCCCTGGCCCGCGGGCGGGGAGTTCCCCGAGTACGGCCTCATCCGGACCCGCCTCGGCTTCGACGAAGAGCTCGCCCGGCACGCCGAGTCCGCGGGCGCGCGGATCCTCGAGGGCCACAGCGTCACGGAGGTGCTCCGGGACGACGCGGGCCGCGTGATCGGCGCCCGGGCGCAGCTCCTCGACGAGGACGGCAAGAAGACCGGGGAGACACGCGATTTCTACGCCGACGTGGTCCTCGCCGCGGACGGGAACTCGACCCGCGCCGCCGTCTCCCGGGGCCTCGCAAAGCGCGACGACCGCCCGCTCGGCGTCGCCTACCGCACGTACTTCCGAAGCCCGCGCCACGAGGATGACTGGATGGAGGGCTGGCTCGAGCTCCCCGGTCGCGACGGCAAGCCGCTGCCCGGCTACGGCTGGGTCTTCGGCGTGGGGGACGGGACGTCGAACGTGGGGCTCGGGATCCTGAACTCGTCCAAGGAGTTCGGCAAGATCGACTACCGGCAGGTGCTGCGCGACTGGACCGCCGCGATGCCCGAGGAATGGGGCTTCACCGAGGCCAACCAGTCCGGCCCGATCCGCGGCGCGGCGCTGCCCATGGGCTTCAACCGCACCCCGCACGCCGTGCCCGGCATGGCGCTCCTCGGAGACGCGGGCGGCATGGTGAGCCCGTTCAACGGCGAGGGCATCAGCTACGCGATGGAGTCGGGCCGCTATGCGGCCCAGTTCCTCGTCGACGCCGCGGCAGCCCAGTGCGCGGCGGGCGGGACCCGGCCGGCGGACGACGACGTTGACCGTCGCCTGTGTGCCTACGCGGACCACGTGCGCGAGCAGTGGGGCAGTCACTTCACTCTCGGGAGGGCGTTCGCCGCGCTCATCGGGCGGCCCGCCGTGATGCGTCTCGCGCTGCGCACGGGGATGCCGGTGCCGGCGCTCATGCGTCTCGTGGTGCGTCTGCTCGCGAACCTTACCGAGCCGCGCGGCGGAAACCTCGAGGACCGGGCTATCCGACTGCTCGAATCGCTCACGCCGGCAACGACGAACGGCGTTTCGACCCGCCGCCCCTAACCCACCCAAGCCCCATTTCAACCCACAGCCCCCTAACCCACCAAGCCCCATTTCAACCCACAGCCCCCTAACCCACCCAAGCCCCATTTCAACCCACCCACCCACCCGAAGCTAGGCTTGACCACGTGACGAACACTGAACACAGCTGGACCAGCGCGGGCCACGGGCACTCTGAGGGAGAGCCCGCCCCGACCACGACGGCCATCGCCGCCGGGATCCAGCTGCCCGCAGGCTTCGCCGCGATCGCGGAGGATCCCGAGATCGGGTCCGCGATCATGACGAGCATGGCCCGCGTCGAGAAGCGCCTCCGCGAGGCGATCGCGAATTCCGATCCGCTCGCCGACGCGACGAGCCGCCACCTCGTCGAGGCCGGGGGGAAGCGCATCCGCCCGCTCCTGACGCTTCTGTGCTCGCACCTCGGCGACTGGACGCGCCCCGAGGTGCTCCAAGCCGCGGCCGTGGTCGAGCTCACCCACTTGGCGACGCTCTATCACGATGACGTCATGGACTCGGCCCCGTACCGCCGCGGTGCCCCCACCGCTCACGAGGTGTGGGGCAACACCGTGGCGATCCTCACGGGCGATCTCATCTTCGCGCGCGCCTCGATCCTCGTGTCCGAGCTCGGCGGCCGCGCGCTCTCGATCCAGGCCCGCACGTTCGAGCGGCTGTGCCTCGGTCAGCTCCACGAGACCGTGGGCCCGCGCGAGGACGAGGACCCGCTCGACCACTACATTTCCGTCCTCGCCGACAAGACCGGCTCGCTCATCGCCGCCTCGGGCCAGATGGGCGCGATCTTCGCTGGGGCGCCGGCCGAGTACGAGGACGTGCTCGTCGCTTACGGCGAGCGGGTGGGCGTCGCGTTCCAGCTCGCCGACGACGTCATCGACGTCACCGGCGGCAAGGTGACGTCCGGCAAGTCCGCCGGCACCGACCTCCGGGAGGGCGTCCCCACGCTTCCCGTGCTGCTGCTCCGCCGGGCCGCGTCTAACGGCGACGCGTCCGCCGAGGACGTGCTGCGGCTCGTCGACGGCGATCTCACGAGCGACGAGGCGCTGGCCGAAGCCGTCGCCGCGCTCTCGGCGCATCCCGCGACGGCGCAGTCGTGGGAGGTCGCGCGCGAGTGGGCCGACGCCGCGAAGGCGGCACTGCGTC
>NZ_JBKZWT010000339.1:0-3798 GCF_047759905.1 Sinomonas sp. G460-2
TCGCGGTGCTCGGACCGGCGCTCGACCCCCAGGCCGCCGCGGCGGCGGCCCACTGACCCGAAAGGCAGGAATCATGAGCGGATTGAGGATCGTGCTCGGCTCGGACGAGGCGGGCGTCGACTACAAGGACAAGGTCGTCGCGGATCTGGAGGCGGACCCGCGCGTTGCCGAGGTCATCGACATCGGTGTGCACCGCGGGGACGACGACTTCGCCAAGCCGTACCCCTACGTCGGGCTGGCCGCGGGGCAGCTCATCAAGGACGGCCAGGCCGACCGCGCCATCCTGTTCTGCGGCACCGGTCTGGGCGTCGCGATCGCGGCGAACAAGGTCGAGGGCATCCGGGCGGCGACCGCCCACGATTCGTTCTCGGTGGAGCGCTCGGTGCTGTCGAACAACTGCCAGGTCCTCACCATGGGGCAGCGAGTCGTGGGCCTCGAGCTCGCGCGGCGGCTCGCGAAGGAGTGGATCGGCTACGCGTTCGATCCCGAATCCGCCTCGGCCGCGAAGGTCAAGGTCCTCACCGACTACGAGGGCTGCTAAAGGCCGCCCAGGAATAGACGGCACCAAGCGCTAGGCGGGCCCCTCCGGGCTGCCGTAGGCGGACACGGCACGCGGCCGGCCCAACTTCCATCGAGGGAAAACCGCCACTACCGCGCATAAGACGAGAATTGCTGGTGAGGTGCTTGCATAACCCAAGAGGAGAATAGGCACCGCCACAACGCCGTCATGCACAAGCATCAGCGCCACAGGCCACCCGAGTGCGACCACGCCAACGAGCACCGCTAAAGCGACAACCCTACTTGCAGTTTGCGAGAAGTACCTGGCATAGATGGCCAAATAGATGGCCGACCCCACAGACAGGCTCGCCTGTGGCTGCCACGGATATCGTGGGAGGTCGGCTGCCGCCGGAGCGCCTTGCACCCCGGCCAAAAATCCACCTGTGAGTCCGTCAGTGGTCATAGCCGCGTAGCCAAGGACTGCTGCGACTGCGACAGTAGCCAAGCCCGCGAGAACGGCCCGGAGCGTTGCAGCCCGGAGATTCCTGGGCCGCAACGCCGCTGTCAGCGCCGGGGGCCTCAACATCAGCTCCTAGGAACCGTGGCCGGCGGGGGCACACTGTGGTTGCCGATGAATTCGTTGGCCCAGAATGCCGCACTGTGGCCCTGCCCGACGTACACCTGTCCCCCGTACAAAGTCCCTTCTCCGCTTCTCTGGACTTGGTTGGCTGGATGGTAGTCATCGGAGTACCACCAATTTTGCCATGCATTCGCCGGAGCTGCGCTTAGCACGGCAAGTGCACCAAGCACGCCAAAACAAATCGCGGAAATCAGTGTGGAACGCCGCGGATTCTTCGTCATTGATCCCCCTGTTTCGTGCAAATCGGAGCGAGCAAGCAGACGCTACCTCTGCCACGGAGACGGGCGCAAGACCGCGCGCAACGACTGTGCAAACCGACCGAACACAACCCGCGCGGTGATGAATTTAGTCGATCTTCGGTTCACGGGCGCATGCCCGGTTCGACATGATGAGGAGGCGGGGCGACTTTTCAGTCCACTACGGATATTATCGAACACAATTTCGACGCTCGTCGTCAGTGTTCAAGAAAATTCCCCTGAGTAGGGCCACAAAATACGGAGGTTATCGAACACACATTTCGACCCTGCCATCCGTGTTCACGGGGCCAAAAGGCAAGAGGCCGCAGGCGGCATCCTGCGGCCCCTGCCAGATTCAGAAACACTTACGATTCGAGCTATTGACAAAAACAGCTCGCGCCATTATTGGAAAGCTCTCTGTTGGAGTACGCGGTGGCAGCGCCGGCAGATTCAGTCGGGCCTTTGGGCGTGTGGTCCTCACGGCCTACCAAGGCTGCTAGCGGCGGGCATGCAGGGCGCCCGGGCCGGCCCGGGCGCCCCTTGGCGCTAGGCCTCCTGGCGCCAGCTGTACTGCGGGTCGAAGCCGAGGAGCCGGCGGGCCTTATCGATGCCCAGCATCGTTTCGTGCTCGCCGAGCTCCTTGGTCACGCGGACGTCTGGGAACACCTCGGCTGCAAGGGAGGCCGAGGAACGGCTCATGACCGTGTCCGCGTTGGCGATGATGTAGGCCTCGAAGCCGGGCCGCGCGGTCAATAGGGCCTTCTCGATGGCCTGGGCGCCGTCCCGCGCGTCGATGTAGCCCCACAGGTTCCACTTCCGGGCCCGCGGATCGGAGTCGAATTGCGGGAACCGCGCGTAGTCCGCCGGGACCATGACGTTGGAGAAGCGCAGCGCGGAGATGCTCAGGCCTGGGTCCCACCGGCACAGCTGGCGCGCCATGTGCTCTTCGAGGTGCTTCACGAGCGAGTAGGTGCTCTCGGGCCGCGTCTCGTACTCCTCGTCCACCGGGATGTAGGGCGGATCGATGTCGAACGGCAAGCCGAGCACGGTCTCGCTCGACGCGTACGCGATGCGCTTGATCCCGAGCCGTCGAGCGGCCTGGAACACGCCGTGGCTCGCGAGCATGTTGTTCCGGAACGTCGCGGCGTCGGGCGCGAGCCCGGGCGCCGGGATCGCCGCAAGGTGGACGATCGCATCCACCCCGCTGTGGCGATCGTCGACGCCCGCGATTGCGTCAATCACCTGCCCGTAGTCGGTGAGGTCGGTCTGGATGAAACCCCGGTCGCCGCGCTCCCCCACGCGGTCCAGGTTCCACACCTCGTGGCCCGACGAGCGGAGGTACTCGACAGCAACCCGGCCGAGCTTCCCGCTCCCGCCGGTCAGTGCGATCTTCATGGCACACCCTTCCGGCCGCGTCCCGCGGCCCTTCAGACATTGAGTCCTTCCTGCTTAGCAGAGTCGTGACGCGGCCGGAAGGTCCGACCACAGCGGGATGGGGGCCCTGCGAATCCTACTCAGGAGACGGATGCCTTCGGTGCCCGCAGGCCTCGAGCGCTCTGATTGACACCTCAACGAGGAGTTGGTGATCGGGGCTTACACCCATAAGATTGATGCGTCAAGTTCATTGCGCCGACGGTCGGGGGGATACACATGGAGGCTCGGGCAGACACGTCTGCCGTCACGACGGCGGTCGCCGAGGCGCCGGATTTGCGCGCCGCGGAGCCCCGCTGGCTCGACGACCGAGAGCGGGAGGTCTGGCTTGCGCTGCGGCACCTCCTGTGGGGCCTTCAGCCAGCTATCGACCGCCAGCTCCTTCACGATTCGGGGCTCTCGGGCCCCGAATATTCGGTGCTCGCGACGCTCACCGAGGATCCCGACGGCGTGCTTCGCTCGGGGACGGCTGCGCGCATGCTCGGCTGGGGCCGCAGCCGCCTCTCACACCTCCTCCGGCGCATGGAGAGCAAGGGGCTGATCTCACGCGCGTGCTCGCCCGACGACGGTCGGGGCCAGGACATCGCGCTGACTCCGGCGGGCCGAAGCGCGATCGTCGAGGCCGCACCGGGTCACGTCGAGTTTGTGCGCAGCGTGGTCTTCGACCCGCTCACGCCGGAGCAGCAGAGCGCCCTGCTCGAGGCCTGCCACCGGATCTCGGCGGCCATCGAGGCCTCCGGCTCGCTCGAATGCGAGGGAGAGGGCGGCTCCTGCGACGCGGAGCCCAACGCATAGACTGACTCGGGTGACCTGGCAGCGCACCGCATCGCAATGGTTCCGACTCCCCGCTGATCGCCTGTGGGCGGTCCTCGAGCGGCTCGAGCTCTGGCCGCAGTGGAATCCCGCGGTGGGCTCCGCCGCCGTCATCGGCTCCCTCCGCGAAGGCGCGGCGGGCCACTACTCCCCCTCTCACGCCCTGCTCGGCCCCCTGCA
>NZ_JBKZWT010000034.1:0-22058 GCF_047759905.1 Sinomonas sp. G460-2
TCGGAGCGTGGAGAGTGAAGCCGAACGCAAGGAAAGCCTGCGCACCGAGGTGTGGCGCCGTCGTCGTGCGATGAGCCCCGAGGAGCGGGCTGTGGCCGGGGCGCTCCTCGCGAGCCACGGGCTCGCGTGGGCGGCCGAGACGGTGCCCGCGGGCGGGACCCTCACGGCGTACCTTGGCGTCGGCGCCGAGCCGCCTACGCTCGGCCTGCTCGGGCTGCTCGCCGAGGGCGGCTTCCACGTCCTCCTGCCCGTGTGCGAGCCCGAACGTCAACTTTCGTGGGTCGAGTGGCGGCCCGATATCGAGTACGCCCGCAGCCGGTTCGCGCCTCTTCAGGAGCCCGTGGGCCTGCGCCTCGACGCCCCAGCCGTGCGGGCGGGGGCACCGGGCCGGCCGCCCTTGGCCGCGGTCCTCCTCCCGGCGACGGCGGTCGACGCCGAGGGTCGCAGGCTGGGCCAAGGGGGCGGCTACTACGACCGCTTCCTCGCGCGGCTCGACGACGGGGGCGCGCGGATCGCCACTGCGGCGATCGTGTACGACGACGAAGTCCTCGCCTCGGGGGGCTTGCCCGAGGAGGCCTTCGATCGGCACGTCGACGCGGCGATTACGCCGAACGGCCTGCACCGGCTCGGGTCCCCTGCGGAATAGCGGGAAGGCGCTACCTGTTAGAATTGGCACTCGGGGTCAACGACTGCTAAGTCCCCTCGTACTGCAAGGAGCGCCCGTGCCGACCTACGCCTACGCCTGCAAAGACTGCGGACATGCCTTCGACATCGTCCAGTCCTTCAGCGACGACTCCCTCACGGTCTGCCCCGAGTGCGGTGGGAGCCTGAGGAAGAAGTTCAACAGCGTGGGCGTCGTGTTCAAGGGGAGCGGCTTCTACCGCACGGATTCCCGCAGCTCAAGCACGGTCCCCGCAGGCTCGGCGACCTCGAACGGCGGCTCCACGGGAGGCTCGTCGAGCGACGGCGGAGCCTCGAGCCCGGCCCCGGTCTCCGCCCCGGCTCCTGCGGCCTCCGTGCCGGCCGCGAAGTAGCACCTCTTCTCCTCCACAGAATTCCTTCTGGGCCCCCATCCACATCGGGGGTTGTACGCCCGCTCATGACGGTGAGTGCCGCCTAGCGTCGGGGCATGACCCCGTTCCGTCCGCGCCGCAGGCACGCGCCTCAGCCCTCGCGAGCCCCGGCCTCCGGAGGCCTCCGGCCCTGGGGCAGCCGACCCCGCCCCTGGCTCGCACGATTCGCTGAACGCAGGCGCCGCTCGCTCGCCGCTGCGCTCCTGTGCGCCGCGGCCGCCGCCGCGGTCTACCAGCTCACGCCGCCCTCGTCGGCGTCGTCCCCCGCAGTGGTCGCCGACGTCGATCTCCCGGCGGGGGCGACCGTCCAATCAGGGCAGCTCCGCGTTGCCCGCCTCGCCGCCGAGACGGTGCCTGACGGCGCGGTGAAGACCATCGAGACGGTCGTGGGGCACAAGCTCACCGGCCCGATGCGGCGCGGAGAAGTGGTCACGGACGCCGCACTCGTGGGGCCCGGGCTCCTGACGGGCACTCCGGCAGGCACCGTTGCGGTGCCGGTGCGCGTCGCCGATCCCGGATCGCTCCAGCTCGTCCGAACCGGCCAGGACGTCGACATCGTGGTGAGCGAGGAGGCGAGCCGTGATGGGCCGCGGTCCGCGACCGTGGCCCAGGCCGTGACGGTCCTGTGGACCGGTCAGGCCTCCGGGACGGCCAACGGCTGGCTCGGCACGGCCAAGGACTCGGAAGGGCTCCTCGTCGTGGCCGCGCGTCCGGCCGAGGCCCAACAGCTCGCCGGGGCGTCAACGCGCGGGAAGGTGTTCTTCGTGCTCGTCGACGGGAGGCCCCGATGAGAACCGACGGCGAATCAGCCCCAGTGCGGCGGCCTCTGTTCGCGCAGCCAATCGTCGTGCCCGCCGTCCGAGTCCGCGTCGCCCCACGACCGGGGGTCGTCCTCGGCCGCGCGCCGCGGGATGAGCGGAGCAACGTCCGAACCATCAGGGCTGTCCGCGGAGCGAAGGGCGCGCCTGCCCCGGTCGGGGGCCTCCCCGTTGCTCGCGGTCGCTCGGGTGCCCACGCCGCGCCCACCTTCCGGCGCGGGGCGAATCGGCGCGACCGGCTCCGGGGCCTCCTCGGGGTCCACACCGGTCGCCGGGCTCGTGACGCGGCGATGAGAGCTCAGATGATCACGTGCGGCCACGGGGGACGCCTCCTGGTACTGCTCGGGTGCGGCCCGCTGGTCTTCGGGCCTACGGGTGGGTTCGGGCTCGCGGGCGCCCCCGCCAAGTGGATCGCCGCCGCGAGGGGCCGTGGCGCGATTCGGTCGTTCCTGCGCCGAGGTCCTCGGGCTTGCTCCCCTGCTGTTGCGGGGGGCAGTGGCCGCGGGCTCAAGCCCCTCGCGGGCGCCGTTCAGGAAGCCCGCGCCCGCGCCGTCTTCGCCCTGGCCGTCGAGGCCCAGCACGTCGGCGATCATGTCTGCGGACGTGCCCGGGTCCGTGAAGACCTCGATCGTCCAGAGCGTGACGTAGCGCCAGCCCATGCGCTCGAGGAGCTCTGGCCGCTGGCGGGTCCGCTCGCGGACGCTCAGCTCGCGGTACCGCTTCGTCCCGTCCGATTCGACGGCGACCGGAATGCTCAGCTCCGGCTCGTCGCGGGACATGGTCAGGAGCGGATCAACGGCCGCCGCCATGTCGATCGCGCCGTCGTAGTGGTGCCACACGCGTGCGCCGCGCGAAGCAAGCCTGTCCCCGAGATCGGTCACGAGGGGATCCGCGCCGAGGGCCTCGGTGCTGGCAGCGGCGCGCGTCGCCCGGGTTCCAAGGCCAGTGCGTCCCGCGAGCTCGCGCTCGAGGAGCTCGTAGAAGTCCGACGCGCCCTCGCCAAGGCGGGTCAGGTCGAGTTCGCCAGGCTGGAAGCAGCTCAGAACGTGCATCGAGTACCGCGCGCGGCTCATCGCGAGGGCAAAGCGACGGCGCCCGCCCTGCTCGCTGAGCGGCCCGAAGTGATGCATTGCCCTGCCGTGAGGCGTCCGGCCGAAGCCGAGCGAGAAGATGATGTGGTCCCGCACGAGCCCCCCGGCGCGATCCACGGGAACCACCCGGAAGGGCTCCTCGACGCCGCCGAAGAAATCCTTGGTCTCGGTGTGGTTGGCCATCTGGAGCCGAATCGCCTCGCCCACTCGGGCCGCGTGCTGCGCACTCGCGGTGACGACGGCGAGGGACGAGCTGGGGCGCTGGGCAGCGTGCTCGAACACGAGGTCCACCACGCGGTTGACCTCCGCCGCGGTCGACTCGACGTTGCCGTCCTGGCCCGCCGGCAGGCCCGTGCCATCCGGGAGGTATTCGACGACGAGGGCGCGATCGAGTCCCGTGACGGACTGGCCGTCAGGGAGGCGGTTGAGCGCGCCGTGGTAGAAGCGCTGGCTCAGCTGGAGCCCCAGGTCCTCGTCCACACCGCGGTAGACGGTGCTGAGATGCATGGTCGGAAGCACCTTGGAGAGGGCGGTCAGGGCGCTCTCCGCCGAGTCGTCGAGGGACGGCTGACCCGTGCCCACTCCCACCGTGAAGGACTTCGGATTGCCCACGTGCGCGTCGCCGAAAGCGACGACCTGCCGCGCCCGGGCGATCGCCGGGAGTGCGGCGCGCACCGGGAGGGTCTCCGCGTCGAGGATCACGACGGCGTCGAACCGCCGCCGCGCCGGGGCCGCGGAGGCGAGCGTATAGGGGCTCGCGGTCCACACTGGCGCGAGGGGGCGCACGAGCCCGCCGGCGTGGGACTCAAGGTTCGCGAGGCTGATCCGCCCGTCGCGCAGGAGGTTCCGGAGCGACTCGGCCTCTCGCGGTCGCTCATGGATCGCACGCTCCCAGGCGCGGGACAGCTTCCAGCGGACCCGCGCGGGGCCAGCCTGGATGTGGGCCCGGTCGGCGCGGCGGAACTCGACCTCGGCCTGACGGAGCTGGCCGCCGTCAGACATCGCAAGGTAGTCGTCCCCGCTGATCATGGCCTCGAGGACCGACTGCCACCACGCGAGCTCGAGCTCCGAGGCGACCACCTCGGGAACGGCCTCGCGCTCGGCCAGATCGGAAAGCAGCTCCCCGAGGCCACGCTCGCGCAGCTCGTCCTCGAGCAGCGTCCGCTCGGGGAGCGAACGCAGAGCGTCGGCGCTTTCGGCAAGGTCTTGGAGACGCCCTTGAACTGCGACCACGGCCTCGTCCACGAGCGAGCCTCCGGCGCGGGTGCGGGCCAGGATCGTGCCGAGCCGCCCGAGGCCCTTGTGGACCACTCGATAGTCCTCCGCCAGATCGGCGAGGCCCGACGGAACGGCCGGGTGACGCTGCGACACCGCGTAGTCGGCCCACAGCGCCCGTTGCTCCTGGACCAGGATGAGCGAGTTGTGCAGGTCGGCCAGATGCACGCCGGGGCGCACGTATTCCTTCGCGACGCGACGCAGGCGGGAACGCTGCATCGCGGGAATCTCGATCCCCCGCTCGCGGCGCCACGCCGACGAGGCCGTCGCCGCGATGAGGTCGTTGACGGGCCGATCGAAGATGTCCGGCGTGAACTTGTCGAGGCTTTCGCGGACCGCGACGAGCAGCTCGATCTGCTGGCCCCACTCCTCGACCGACGCGCCGAGGCGGATCTCGGAATACGACGCGACCGCGGCCATGCGCTCCCGCAGCGCGGGGAGGTCGGAGACCAGCTCGTGCACGAGCTCTTGGGCGTCCTCCGTTTCACGGCGCGTGAGCATGCGGGCGCCATACCAGGGGCTCTTCGTGGCCTCGCGGCTGAAGCTGCCGAGCTCCGCCGCGCGCTGCAGTCGCTCGGCGAGCTCGCGACGCTCCCGAATGCTGTCGAGGACGCTCCGCTTGAGCCGGACCGTCGTCGCCGGGGAGGGCTGGATCGACGTGAGCCGCGCAAGGGACTGCATCGCCTCATAGGGAGAGCAGCCCCAGCGCTCGCGAACGTTATGGAGCGATTCAACATGTTCGATGAGCTGGTGGCGGCGCTGGCTCAGCACTCGGTGCACGCCGTCGAGGCGCGGCTGCTCGGCCTTCTCGTTGCGGACGATCGCGCGGACGAGCTGCTGCTTGAGCTGCCCGGCCGAGAGCCCGGAGCCGAGTTGGAGGAGCATCGAGCCCAAGCCGAGCTGATCGCACGTCCGGGTGAGCTCGACGAGGCTCGCGCGCCGCTCCGCGACGACGAGTACCGTCCGGCCGGCATCGACGAGGTTCGCGATGACGTTCACGGCGGTCTGGGTCTGGCCCGTGCCGGGCGGGGTCTCGACCACAAAGGAATCGCCGGCGCGCGCGCTGTCGACGGCCAGCTGCTGGTCCCGGTCGGCGTCGAGCACGAGCAGCTCGTCGGCCGGGGCGCGGTCATCGATCGGGGCGAAGCGGGAAGCGTCCAGCGGTTCGGGGGCCACGTGGACCGCGCCCTTGGACGCGGCGGCCAGCGCCGCGATCACGGGGACGTCGGGGGTGATCGCCGGATCGTCGAGCGAGTTCTCGAGGTCGGCGAACGTCGAGACGAGCAGACGCGAGTCGACGGTCGCGCCAGGGATCGGGCTCAGCAGCGAGCGCACCCGTTCGAGGACAGGATGGGGATCGAGCCGTGCCGTGCTGTAGGCCAAGCGCTCGATCGCGCCCGTGTCGATGTCAATGCGATGAACGGTCTGCAGGTGCCGCACGAGGGCGGGATTCAGGTGTGCCTGCTCATTGAGCTTGATCTCGAAGTCGTCCTGCTCGGATCGCACCGTGAGGGCGACGCCCGCGAGCAGCACCGGTGCGCTCACGCGGCGCGGCTTGCCCCCGACTGCCGAAGTCCACGAGGCCACGCCGGCCGCGAGATAGCCGGCGTCGATGCCCCTGTCGTTCGCCAGTTCGTAGATCTTGGCCCGAAGGTTCCGGGCGGCGCGCGCCCCGGTCGTGTAATCCTGCCGCTCGCGGATCAGGGTCGAGAGCCTGGTGCGGCGCCCCGCGAGGAGCTGGGCAAGCCCGGAGGCGTGCGCCCCGGTGAGGTCGATGACGCCTTCCGGCTTCGTCAGGAAACTCAGCATCGTGTCGGGGCCCATGACAGGGGGCAGCGACGAAAGCCATGCCTCGAGGCGGGCTCCATCTTCGTGCGTGGTCGGCTGCTGGGGCACGTCGGTGCTCTCCTCCGCGCCGTCCGGGGCGCTGCGTCGTTTGCCTGTGGACCTAATCGGCATAGCTTCGAGAGTAGCCGCTTACACGCCGAGGCCCCCGGCCGCAACGCAGCCGGGGGCCAAATCAGCGAGAGATCATTCCCATTCGATGGTTCCCGGCGGCTTGCTCGTGACGTCGAGCACCACGCGGTTGACCCCCTCGACCTCGTTCGTGATCCGATTCGAGATCCGGGCCACGAGGTCGAACGGGAGCCGGGACCAGTCGGCCGTCATGGCGTCCTCGCTCGAGACCGGGCGCAGAACGATCGGATGGCCGTAGGTGCGGCCGTCGCCCTGGACGCCGACGCTTCGAACGTCGCCAAGGAGCACGACCGGCATCTGCCACACCTCGTCATCGAGCCCCGCGGCGGTGAGCTCATGGCGCGCAATGGCGTCGGCCTTGCGGAGAAGGTCAAGACGCTCGCCCGTCACCTCGCCGACGATCCGGATGCCGAGGCCCGGTCCCGGGAACGGCTGGCGGCCCACGATCTCCGGCGGAAGGCCGAGCTGGCGCCCTACGGCGCGGACCTCGTCCTTGAAGAGCGCACGCAGAGGCTCGACGAGCTCGAAGCGCATGTCCTCCGGGAGGCCGCCCACGTTGTGGTGGCTCTTGATGTTCGCGGCACCTTCGCCGCCGCCCGACTCCACCACATCCGGGTAGAGCGTGCCCTGAACCAGGAAGCGGATCTGCTCGCCCTCGGCCTTGGCCTTCTCGACGATCGCGCGCTCGGCCTCCTCAAAGGCCCGAATGAACTCGCGGCCGATGATCTTGCGCTTCTGCTCAGGATCGGTCACGCCGGAGAGCGCCGAGAGGAAGCGCTCCTGCTCGTTCGCGACGTAGAGGTTGACGCCCGTCGCAGCGACGAAGTCACGCTCGACCTGCTCGGCCTCGCCCTCGCGCAGGAGTCCGTGGTCGACGAACACACACGTAAGCTGCTCCCCCACGGCGCGCTGCACAAGCGCCGCCGCGACGGCCGAGTCGACACCGCCCGAGAGTCCGCAGATCACGCGGGCCTCGCCCACCTGCTCGCGGATCCGGCCCACTTGCTCGTCGACGATGTTGCCCGTGGTCCAATTGCGCTCAAGGCCCGCGACGCCGAAGAGGAAGTTCTCGAGGACCGTCTGGCCGTATTCGGAGTGCTTGACCTCCGGGTGCCACTGCACGCCGCCGAGGGCACGGTCACGATTGACGAACGCGGCGACGGGCGCGCCCGGAGTCGTCGCGAGGACCTCGAACCCCGCCGGGGCCGCCTGCACCGAGTCGCCGTGGCTCATCCACGCGCTCTGAAGCACGGGAACGCCCGCGAGGATCGAGTGCGGCTCGCCCACGGCGGAGACCTGCGTCGCGCCGTACTCGCGGAGGCCGGTGCGGGCCACGGTCCCGCCGAGGGCGTTGGCCATCGCCTGGAAGCCGTAGCAGATGCCGAAGACGGGCACTCCCGCCTCGAACAGGTCCGGGCCGACGTTCGGGGCACCCTCCGCGTAGACGCTCGACGGGCCGCCCGAGAGGATGATGGCGGCCGGGTTCTTGGCGAGGATCTGCTCGGTGGTCAGCGTGTGCGGAACGATCTCGGAATAGACGTTCGCCTCACGGACCCGCCGCGCGATGAGCTGCGCGTACTGGGCTCCGTAATCGACCACCAGCACCGGCCTGTGGGCTGTCTGCGAGCCTGCGCTCTGGGATGCTGTTGTCACCCGTCAAGCCTACCGGAAGCGCGGCTCAGTACCGCTGGCCGGCGTCGGGGTGCGCGACAAGCTCGCGCTCCACTTCGGCGTGCATGCGGCGCTCGACGATGAAGGAGAGGAAGGGCACCACGCCGCCGAGTGCCATGAGGATGAACCGCAGGAACTGCCAGCGCATGAGCGACCACAGCCGGAAGTTCGAGATGAGGTACAGGACGTACATCCACCCGTGCACGATGAGGATCGTGATCGAGACGTTGACGCCACCCACGACTCCCGCTGGATCTGCGTCGGCGAGGCCGAACGCGAACGACTTCCCAGTGAACGCGTCGGAGCCGCCGGCGAAGATGAACTTGCCGAAGCCGTAGCGCAGGACCATCTCGACACACAGGAGCAGGAGCATCGATCCGGTCGCGTACGCCATGACCTTGTAGAAGCCGAGCGCCGAGCGGATCTGCGCGACGGTGCCGCCGAAGCGGCGCTGGGGCGTGCGCCCGGTGGCGGGCTTGGGGTCGATCACGGTGTTCCTCCAGTGGTGGATGGTGCGCGGGGCTCGGACGGCTCGGGGTTCGGCGGCTCGGCGGCCGCCCCCTCGGCGGCCGCCCCCTCCGCGGCTGCTGGCTCGGCGTCTGCTGGCTCAGCGTCTGCTGGCTCAGCGTCCGCCGACGCGGCCGCCGCGTCGGCCTGCGCCTCGAGCTGCCGTTCGTAGTCGTCGCGGACGAGCCGCCACCACAGGAAGACGGCGAAGCCCGCGAACACGACCCACTCGACCGCGTAGAAGATATTGAGCCAGTTCACGGGAGCGGAGGCCGGCTGGGCCGCGATGTCGAGCGGCTTGAGCGAGCCGTTCACTGCAGCGGCAGCCTGGTCTCCGGCGGACGTGACCTCGTGCGTCGAACTCACGAAGCCCGGGTAGCTCTGCACGTCCCACGTGTTGATGAGCTCGGCGACGGAGACCATCGAGGCCTGCCCGGGTGCCGGGCTCTTGTCCTGCTGCGGCGCTTCCGAAGGCAGCAAACGGCCCGTGAGCTGGGCAGCGCCCGACGGCGGCGGGCTGGCTTGGGAGCGGTCCGCGATCCATCCGCGCGCCACGGGGATCACGACGGTGCGGTCGTCGCCTACGGAGGGGGCGCCGTCGACCACGAACGCTGTGACGACCCACCAGCCGGACTGGCCGTCGCGCAGGCGGTGGGGAACCACGAGCTGGCGGCTCGCGTCGAAGTGTCCGGTCGCCGTCACCATCTGATCCGCGGCCGCCGCGGGGAAGGCGCGTCCGGGCGTGAGCGTCGAGGTGAGGGGCTGCAGATTTTCGGTGGTCGTCACGACGGGCGGGGCGTCCGAAGTCGACCGCGAGAACTGCCATTGGCTCAAGAGGACGAAGACGCCCGAGACCGCGAGCGCGGCGACGAGCGCCAAGAGCCAGCGGGGCTTGAGGGCGGTTCGGAGCACCCCTCAACGGTACTCCGACAAGCTGTAGAAAACCGAAACGGGACCCCGGCCCCGAACCCCTCAGTCGCCGAAGACGAGGGCCGAGTTGACGAGCTCGGAGATGATGTCGGCGTCGTTCGCGCGGCGCAGCGATTCGCGGAAGCCGTCCTTCGAGAGCGAGCGCGCGATCGTCGCGAGGACCTCGAGGTGCTCGGAGAAGCTCGAGGCCGGAGTAGCGATGAGCAGGACGACGTACGCCGGCCCATCGACCGCGCCGAAGTCCACAGCGTGCCCGTAGCGCGCCACGCCTACGGCAATCGACGGCTCGGTGACGTGCTCGCTGCGCGCGTGCGGAAGCCCGATGCCCCCGGGGAGGCCCGTGGCGAGCTGATGCTCGCGCGCGCCCACATCGGCGAGGAAGGCATCGAGATCGTCGACGCGCCCCTCGGCGGCGAGCCGCGTGGCGAGCTGCCGCGCGGCGTCGTGCCTGTCTGTGGCCTCCATCTCGAGGATGACGAGCCCTGGAGTGGTCAGCTGGGCGTCATAGCGATCGAAAGGTTGGGGCATGCCGCTATTTTACGTGCGAGCCGATGCCCGTCCGCCGGTCGAAGAAGTCATTTGACGCCCCGGCGTCACTTGACGGGGATGATGTCCGCGGCGCCGAGCCGCACGCCGTCGGCCGTCGCGTCGTCGGGCTGCTCTTGGCTCAGCCGCTCCGCCTCGACGCGCTTGAGGTAGTGCCTCGTCTCGTTCTCGCGCTGGACGTCGCTCCAGTCAAGGAGCGGCGCCATGAGCTCCGCGACAAGGGGAGCCGCCGAGACCCCGCGGTCCCACGCCTCGATCGAGATCCGGGTGCGCCGCGTGAGGACGTCCTCGACGTGGCGTGCCGCCTCGTGCGTCACCGCGTACACGACTTCGGCGCGGAGATAGTCGTCGGCGCCCGGAAGCGGCTGCGCGAGCGTGGGGTCCTCGGCGATGAGGTCGAGGACCTCGGGCGCCAGCGAACCGTAGCGGTTGAGGAGGTGCTCGACCCGGGCGACGTGCACCCCGGCCGAGTCGGCGAGCCGCTGCCGCCGGTTCCACACGGCCTTGAAGCCGTCCGCGCCCAAGAGGGGGATCCGATCGGTGACGCTCGCGGGAACTCGCTCGTCCATGCTCCGGACCGCCTCGTCGACGGCGTCGCGGGCCATGATCCGGTACGTCGTGAACTTGCCACCGGCCACGACGACCATCCCAGGCACGGGATGCGCAACGATGTGCTCGCGGCTGAGCTTCGCCGTCGACTCGTTCTCGCCCGCGAGCAGCGGCCGCAGGCCCGCGTACACGCCCTCGACGTCCTCGCGTGTGAGGGGGCGGCGGAGCACCCGGTTGACGTGCTCGAGGATGTAGTCGATGTCCTTGCTCGACGCCGCCGGATGAGCCTTGTCGAGCTTCCACTCGGTGTCGGTCGTGCCGATGATCCAGTGCCGCCCCCACGGAATCACGAAGAGCACCGACTTCTCCGTGCGCAGGATGAGGCCCACGGTCGACTGGAAGCGGTCACGCGGCACCACGAGGTGCACGCCCTTCGACGCGCGGACCTTGAGCTGCCCGCGGTCCGTGATCATGCCTTGCGTCTCGTCCGTCCACACACCCGTCGCGTTGATGACCTGTTGGGCGCGGATGTCGAAGGCGTCGCCGGTCTCGAGATCCCGCACGTGCGCGCCGACCACGCGCTCCCCCTCGCGCAGGAAGCTCTCGACGCGCAGGCGGTTCACGGCGTGCGCGCCATGGAACGCGGCCGTCCGGACGATGGTCGTCACCATCCGCGCGTCGTCGACTTGCGCGTCGTAGTAGCGGATGGCGCCGATCATGGCGTCGTCCTTGAGGCTCGGCGCGGCCCGCAGCGTGCCGCGCCGGAACATGTGCTTGTGCAGCGGCACGCCATTGCCGTGGCCGCTCGTGAGGCCGAGCGTGTCGTACATGAGCATGCCGATCCCCACGTACGGGCGCTCCCACCACCGCCGTGTGAGCGGGTACAGGAACGGGACCGGCCTGACGAGATGGGGCGCGATCCTCTGCAGGAGGAGGCCGCGCTCCTTGAGGGCCTCCTGGACGAGCCGGAAGTCGAGCATCTCGAGATAGCGGAGCCCGCCGTGGATGAGCTTCGACGATCGAGACGACGTGCCTGAGGCCCAATCGCGCTGCTCGACGATCCCGACCTCGAGTCCACGCGTGGCCGCATCAAGCGCCGCCCCAGCGCCGACAATCCCGCCGCCCACGATGAGGACGTCGAGCTCCTTGCCCGGCTGCGCCGTGGCCTTGAGCCGCTCGATCGCCCCCGTCCGGCCCTCCGGGCCCAAGTGTCCTGGCATCGGTCCGTGCCCCCTCGTCCGGAAGAGAATTCCTGCTAGGAGTTTAGGCAGAGCGTCAAGAACCCGCCCCCAATTCGAGCCCGCCCTACCGCCCCGGCCGGCCCTACCGCCCGGCGTACGGCGAGACGACGACGTCGACCCGCTGGAACTCCTTGAGCTCCAGGTAGCCGCTCGTCGCCATCGACCGCCGCAGCATGCCCACGAGGTTCGACGTTCCGTCCGGGTGGTGGCCCGGGCCGAACAGCACCTCACGCATCGGCCCGACCGTCCCGATGTTGACGCGTTCGCCGCGAGGCGTCTCGGGGTGGTGCGCCTCGGCACCCCAATGCCAGCCGCGCCCCGGGGCCTCGGCGGCCCGCGCGAGCGCCGAGCCGAGCATGACGGCGTCTGCGCCCATCGCGATGGCCTTGACGATATCGCCCGAGGTGCCCATGCCGCCGTCGGCAATGACGTGGACATAGCGGCCGCCGGATTCGTCCATGTAGTCGCGCCGCGCCGCGGCGACGTCGCTGATGGCCGAAGCGAGCGGGGAGTGGATACCGAGGGCGCGCCGCGTCGTCGTCGTCGCTCCCCCGCCGAAGCCCACGAGCACGCCCGCCGCGCCCGTGCGCATGAGGTGAAGCGCGGGGGTGTAGCCCGCCGCCCCGCCGACGATCACGGGGACGTCCAGCTCGTAGATGAA
Source organism: Sinomonas sp. G460-2 (assembly GCF_047759905.1). NCBI lineage: Bacteria > Bacillati > Actinomycetota > Actinomycetes > Micrococcales > Micrococcaceae > Sinomonas > Sinomonas sp. G460-2. The sequence goes on from NZ_JBKZWT010000034.1 coordinate 12,340, forward strand.
CTTCTTGAGGTTGAGCGGCTCCTGGTTCTTCGAGACGTGCTCGGCGGAGACGGTCGTGCCCCGGATGACGAAGAGATCGACGCCGGCCGCGAGCACCGTCTTGTAGTGGCTCACCGTGCCCGACGGCGTGAGCGCGCCCGCGACGGTCACGCCCGCCTCGCGGATCTCGGCGAGGCGCGACGTGATGAGCTCGGGATCGACGGGCGCGGTGTAGAGCTCCTGGAGGCGGCGCGTGACCGCGGGGCTCGACGGCTCGCCGTCGAGCGCGGCGATCTCGGCGAGAACCGGCTCGGGGTTTTCGTACCGCGTCCACAGGCCCTCGAGGTCGAGGACGCCGAGGCCGCCGAGGCGGCCGAGCTCGACCGCCGTGGCGGGCGACATGACCGAGTCCATCGGGGCGGCGATGACCGGCATCTCGAAGCGGTACGCATCGATCTGCCACGAGACCGAGACATCCTCGGGATCCCTGGTGCGCCGGTTCGGCACAATCGCGATGTCGTCGAGGGAGTACGCGCGCCGCCCACGCTTGCCGCGGCCGATTTCGATCTCGTAGGTCACGGCCTCTACCTTAGTCGACCGTGCACCTAGTCGACCCGGCACCGGAGGCTCCGACGGCGAAGGCCCCCCGCCCGGGACAGGGGCGAGGGGCCTTTTGGGCTGGAACTGCAACCGCATACGAGCAGGCTGTGCTGCGCCGCGCCTCGCTTGCTCGCACAAGGGGCGCGAGAGGAAGGCTACTTGCGGTAGTTCGGTGCCTCGGCCGTCATCATGATGTCGTGCGGGTGGCTCTCCTTGAGCCCCGCGGACGTGATGCGGACGAACTTGCCCTTGGCCTTGAGCTCGTCGATGGTGTGCGCGCCCACGTAGAACATGGTCTGGCGCAGACCGCCGACGAGCTGGTGGGCCACCGCGGCGAGGGGGCCGCGGTACGGGACCTGGCCCTCGATGCCCTCGGGGATGAGCTTCTCGTCGTTCGGAACGTCGGCCTGGAAGTAGCGGTCCTTCGAATACGAGGTGTTCTTGCCGCGCGTCTGCATCGCGCCGAGCGAGCCCATGCCGCGATAGGACTTGAACTGCTTGCCGTTCATGAAGACGAGGTCGCCGGGGGCCTCGGCGGTGCCCGCGAGAAGCGAGCCGAGCATGACCGAGTCGGCGCCGGCGACGATCGCCTTGCCGATGTCGCCCGAGTACTGGAGGCCGCCGTCGGCAATGAGCGGGACGCCCGCCGGAATCGCAGCCTTCGATGACTCGTAGATCGCCGTGATCTGCGGGACCCCGACGCCCGCGACAACGCGAGTCGTGCAGATCGAGCCGGGCCCGACGCCGACCTTGATCGCGTCCGCGCCCGCGTCGACGAGCGCCTGCGCGCCCTCGCGGGTCGCGGCCTGGCCGCCGATGACGTCGACATGCGCCGCGGCGGGGTCCCTCTTGAGGCGCGCGATCATTTCGAGCACGCCCTGGCTGTAACCGTTCGCCGTGTCGACGACGAGGACGTCCACGCCGGCCTCGACCATCGTCATGGCGCGCTCGTAGCCCTCGCCGAAGAAGCCGACCGCGGCGCCGACGCGGAGCCGGCCCGCCTCGTCCTTCGTCGCGTTCGGGTACAGGTCGGCCTTCTCGAAGTCCTTGACCGTGATGAGGCCCTGGAGGATTCCCTCGTCGTCCACGAGCGGAAGCTTCTCGATGCGGTGCTTGCCGAGGAGGCCGATGACCTCGTCGCGGCCCACGCCGACCTTCGCCGTCACGAGCGGCATGGGCGTCATGACCTCGTAGACCTTGCGGGTCGCGAACTCCTCGTGCGCGATGAAGCGCGTGTCGCGATTCGTGATGATGCCGAGGAGGCGCCGGTTCTCGTCTACCACGGGGAGGCCCGAGACGCGGTAGTGCGCGCACAGGTCGTCGAGCTCGCGGAGGGTCGCGTCCGGCGAGACCGTGACGGGCTTCGTGATCATCCCGGACTCGCTGCGCTTGACCTGATCGACCTGCTCCGCCTGATCCTGGATGGAAAGGTTGCGGTGCAGGATGCCGATGCCGCCCTGACGCGCGAGGCTGATCGCCATGCGGGCCTCGGTCACGGTGTCCATCGCCGCGGAAAGGACCGGGATGCCGAGGCGGATGCGGCGCGAGAGGCGGGTCGACGTGTCCGCTTCGGACGGGATAACGTCCGTGGGGCCGGGCAGCAGCAGGACGTCATCGTAGGTGAGTCCCAGGAAGCCGAACGGGTCGTGCTCAGGGGCGGTGGTCATGAGTGCTCCTTGGCCGTGCGCCGGTAGGGTGCGGCGCGAACTGACAGAAGTGCTGATGACCAGCCAGTAGTTACGGGACTGGTCTGCTGCGGTGCTTTCTATCCTAAACTTCCCTGCACCGCGCTGGTATTCCGTAGGACCCTGCGGTGACGAAAGCCACAGTCAGCGACGCGTCACGACCACCCCGTCGCGGCGAGGACCCGCTCGCCGAGCTGGGACGACATCGACGCCGCATAGGTCCGCGTGAGGTGATTGTCGTCCAGGTAGACGTACATGTTCCCGATCACGCCGGTGCACGTGCCGTTGGGGCATACGAGGTCAGTCATGTCGATGGCCGCGAAGTGGTCCGTATGCTCCGCGGCGAACGCCTGGAGGGGATCCTGCTGCGCGAGCACGCTCGAGAGCGACGGGTTGCACTCCGCGCTCGACGCGCCGTTCCGCACCACGCAGTCCGCCATGTCGAACGTGTAGCGCGGGTTGTCGCGGATCGCGACGACCTCGGTGCCCTTCGCCGTGAGAGCGGCGACCGACTGGTCGAGCCCCGGCGTGAGCGTCTCCGCCGACGACGACGCCGACGCCACAGTCCCGACCATGAACACCGCGCTCGGCGGGTTGGCGGCGAGGTACGCAGACACGTCCGCGTTGAACTTGTTGCACGCGGTATTCGGCGCCGTGACGCTCGGCGTGTAGATGCATCCGCCCATGAGGATCGTCACGACGCGCCAGCCGTGCTGAGCGGCCACCGGCGCGAGCGCGGCGGTCCACTGCTCGGCGTGGGAATCGCCGACGACGACGATCGTCTTCGAGGCGCTCGACCCCGCGTTGGTCATGAGGCAATTGCCTTGGATGCTCGCGGGGACCTTGAGATCCGCCGAGCACTTCGACGGCGGCGAATACCAGTCGTTCGGGAGGTTCTGGGCGAGCGGGAGCAGCTGCGCGGTCGGGGACGCCTGGTTCGTGTAGCCGGGGACGAGCACGGCGGCCCCGGGGTTGTTGACGTCCGCCTTCGCCTCGGCCGCGCTCGACTTCGTCTGGATGGTCGCCTGCACCCCGGCGATGGGGACGATCGCGACGAGCGCGCAGGCGACCACCCCGACCACCCCATTCCGGAGCCGAACCTCGGGCCACTTCCACGCGCGCCACGGACGGTCCACGAACCGGATCGTGGCCCACGCGAGCACGAGCGAGAGCAGGATCGCGCACGTCCCGAGAAGCCAGCCGGCGCGCTCCTCGTCGCGCCACGTGAGCGCGATCACGAGCACTGGCCAGTGCCACAGGTAGAGCCCGTAGGAGATGTCACCGAGCTTGCGGAGCGGCCGGGACGCGAGGAAGCGGTGCACGCCGAACCGGCCGCCGTGCTGGGCGGCGAGGATGACGGCGGCGCCGGACAGCGTGGGCCACAGCGCGATCGCGCCCGGGAACGCCGTCTCGACGTTGAGCACGATGCCGCACGCGACGATCGAGGCGACGCCCAGCCATCCGATGAGGACCGCGATCCATGGGCGAATCCGCACACGGTCGATCACGAGGGCGAGGAGGCTCCCGAGCGCGAACTCCCACACGCGGGCCGGAAGGGAGAAGTAGGCCTGGACCTGGTTCACGAGCGTGTCGATCACCGAGTAGATGAACGACGCCGCGAACACCGCCCCGAACGCGTAGCCGAGCAGCCGCTCGTAGCGGAGCCGGAACCGCCGCGCGATCGCGCCGAGCGCCACAAAGAGGAGCGGGAAGAGGATGAAGATCTGGCCCTGGATCGAGAGCGACCAGAAGTGCTGGAACGGGCTCGCGAGCTCGTGGTTCTGCGCGTAGTAGTTCACGGCGTCGCTCTGCAGGAGCCAGTTCTCGGCGTACGCGAGTGAGGCGAAGCCCTGCTGGAGGACGGCCGACCACCGGGTCGCAGGCAGGAACAGGACGGTCGCGGCGATCGTGCCCGCGATCGTCACGACGGCCGCGGGCATGAGCCGGCGGAAGACGTGGAGCCAGTGCTTGACGAGCTTGGTCCGCTCGCCGCGGCGATGCCGGGCCACGAACTGGCCGGTCATGAGGAATGCCGAGATCATGAGGAAGACGTCCACGCCGCCCGAGACGCGCCCGAGCCACACGTGGTACAGGACCACGAGGAGCACGGCGACGGCCCGAAGGCCCTGGATCTCCGGCCGAAACTTCCTCGGCGCCGCGGCGGAAGGCTCCGTGCCGCGCCCAGGGTGACGTGCCGCCGTCGTCCGTTCAGCAGGCGTTGGCAAGTCGGTCGTCTCGGTCGTCACGCGCGCATCTCCTCGTTTCGTTCTGCCCCACCATTCCCCCGCGAGAGCCTGTGCGTATCTTGTGAAGGCCATAGCTTCCGGGTGTGAACCCCCGTTGGTGGGCGCTCGGCGGCTGGCCCACAGTGGTGGGCGCCCCCGCGGTGCGGGCCGCCGCACCGCGCGCCAAAGCAACGGGGGCCGTCCCAGCGAGCTGGGACGGCCCCCGCGAGGGGCGTGCTCAAGTTGTGCAGACTGCGCGATCCTGCCGCGTGGCGTGCTGTGGGGCTACGCGGCCTAGTGGCTGTGGCCCGCGGGCTCGTCCTCGGACGGCTTGTCAGCGACAAGCGTCTCCGTGGTGAGCACGAGCGCCGCGATCGACGCCGCGTTGCGCAGGGCCGAGCGGGTCACCTTGACGGGGTCGATGACGCCCGCCGCGATGAGGTCCTCGTACTGGCCCGTCTTGGCATTGAAGCCGTGGTTGACCTCGGCCTCGGCCACGCGCGCCGCGACGACGTAGCCGTCGAAGCCCGCGTTGTGCGCGATCCAGCGGAGCGGCTGAACGAGCGCGCGGCGCACGATGTTCGCGCCGACGGCCACGTCGCCCTCAAGCGACGTGATGGCCTCGTTCTCGTCGAGGACGCGGACCGCGTGGACGAGGGCGGAACCGCCGCCGGCCACGATGCCCTCCTCGAGCGCCGCGCGGGTCGCCGAGACGGCGTCCTCGATGCGGTGCTTCTTCTCCTTGAGCTCGACCTCGGTGGCCGCGCCGACCTTGATGACGCCGATGCCGCCCGCGAGTTTCGCGAGGCGCTCCTGGAGCTTCTCGCGATCCCAGTCGGAGTCGGTGCGCGTGAGCTCAGCACGGAGCTGCGCGACGCGCGCCGCGACATCCTCGGACGAGCCGGCTCCGTCGACGATCGTGGTCGCGTCCTTCGTCACCGTGATGCGGCGCGCCGTGCCGAGCTGCTCGAGGCCCACCTGGTCGAGGCTCAGGCCGACCTCGGGCGAGACGACCTGCGCGCCCGTGAGGGTTGCGATGTCCTGGAGCATGGCCTTGCGGCGGTCCCCGAAGCCGGGCGCCTTGACGGCGACGACGTTGAGCGTGCCACGGATCTTGTTGACGATGAGCGTCGAGAGCGCCTCGCCCTCCACGTCCTCGGCGATGACGAAGAGCGGCTTCGAGGCCTGCAACGTCTGCTCGAGGAGAGGAAGGAAGTCCTGGAGCGACGAGATCTTGCCCTGGTGGATGAGGATGAACGCGTCCTCGAGGACAGCCTCCTGACGCTCGGCGTCCGTCACGAAGTACGGGGACAGGTAGCCCTTGTCGAACTGCATGCCCTCGGTGAGCACGAGCTCGGTCTGCGTCGTCGAGGACTCCTCGATGGTGATGACGCCGTCCTGGCCCACCTTCGCGAACGCCTCGGCGAGCAGGTCGCCGATCTCGTCCGACTGCGCCGAGATCGCGGCCACGTTGGCCACCTGACCGCCCGAGACTTCGCGAGCGTTCTCGCCGAGCCGCGCCGCGACGGCCTCGACGGCCGCCTCGATGCCGAGCTTGATCTGGCCAGGCGCCGCGCCGGCGGCCACGTTGCGAAGGCCCTCCTTGACGAGCGCCTGGGCGAGCACCGTCGCCGTCGTCGTGCCGTCGCCGGCCACGTCGTTGGTCTTGGTCGCGACCTCCTTGGCGAGCTGCGCGCCAAGGTTCTCATACGGGTCCTCGAGCTCGACCTCGCGGGCGATCGTCACGCCGTCGTTCGTAATGGTCGGCGCGCCCCACTTCTTGTCGAGGACCACGTTGCGGCCGCGGGGGCCGAGCGTGACCTTGACGGTGTCGGCGAGCTTGTCGACGCCAGCCTCGAGGGCCTTCCGGGCGTCATCGTTGAATGCGAGCTGCTTTGCCATTCGCTTCTCCTTGGCTCAAAGGCAGCACCCCGGCCGCTGCGGGCCGGGGTGCTGCCGCACTCGAGTCCTGCTCGGCGCTGACTACTTGACGACGATCGCGAGGACATCGCGGGCGGAGAGCACGAGGTACTCGGCGCCGCCCGTCTTGACCTCGGTGCCGCCGTACTTCGAGTAAAGGACAACGTCGCCGACGGCGACGTCGACGGGCACGCGGTTGCCGTTGTCGTCAACGCGGCCGGGGCCGACGGCGACGACCTCGCCCTCCTGCGGCTTCTCCTTGGCGGTGTCCGGAATCACGAGGCCCGAAGCGGTGGTCTGCTCCGCTTCGAGCGGCTTGACAACAATACGGTCCTCGAGGGGCTTGATGGAGACCGACACGGATCTCTCCTTTTCATGAACGGATCACGGAAAACGGAACCGGGCATGCAACCGTCGTCGCGGGTGCCGGGAGCGTGCCTGGACAATTAGCACTCACATAAGGCGAGTGCTACCCCCGACTCTATTGATGGGCTGGCACTCGGTCAAGGCGAGTGCCAATCAGCGCGTCGCGGACCGGCCGCGGGCCGCTACTCCCCCGCGAGCTCGTCGAAGCTCAGGTCGTCCCCGTCCTCGCCCGAGCGGCCACGGTTGAGGTACATGACGACGAGCGGGCCGATGAGGAACACGCCACCCACCACGAGGCCCACGATCGCCGCGATCTTCGCGCCGAGGTACTGGTCACGCAGGGCCGCCGCCTCCGGGGTGGGATCGTCGATGCTCTTCCCGCCCACCGAGTACACAGCGGAAGTGAAGGCGTCGAGGCCCAGCACGACTGCAAGGAGGATCGCGCAGACGACTGCCAGGACGATGCCGACTATGAGCACCGTCCGGATAGCGCGGGAGGAACCCCCGTTGTGGGCGGTCGGCGAGGCAGCGGGCGTCGTCTCCATGCCTCCACCTTATCGGGATCCGAGGGGCCCGGCAGGGACGGCTACCCCATGTGAACTAGGCTTGAAGTATGGCCCCAGACCACCCAGCCCCCGAGCAGCTCGCCCCGTTGCTCACCACGGAAGGGTGGGCCCTGCTCAACTCGCTCGGCCCGTACCGCGAGGAAGACGCGCTCGCCATCTCGGCCCGCCTGCGCAAGGCGGGGCACGCGCCGGAGCTCGTCTCCGCCGTCCTGAGCCAGGCGAGGCTGCGGCTCAAGGCCGAGGCCAAGTTCGGCGAATTCTCACGGCACATGCTGTTCACCCGTGCGGGCCTCGAGCAGGCCACGCGGCTCAACGTCGCGGCACGGCACGCGCGGCGCTTCGTCGACGCCGGCGTCCAGCGCGTGGCCGATCTGGGCTGCGGGCTCGGTTCCGATGCGATGGCCATGGCGTCGCTCGATCTGGAGGTCACGGCCGTCGAGATCGACGAGACGACCGCCGCGTGCGCGACCGTCAACCTCATGCCGTTCCCCCTGGTTCGCGTGGTCCACGCGGACGCGCAGTCGGTGCCCTTGGAGGGGATCGACGGCGTGTGGCTGGACCCCGCGCGACGCACGACGACGACGTCCGGCACCACGCGCTTGTGGGACCCTGAGGACTTCTCGCCGCCGCTCAGCTTCGCCTCGGGCCTCGCGGAGCAGGGCCTGCCTGTGGGGGTCAAGCTCGGCCCGGGCCTCCCCCACGACTCCGTGCCGGCGGCGTGCGAGGCGCAATGGGTCTCGGTCGACGGCGACGTCGCGGAGGTCGGGCTGTACTTCAACGGGCTCAAGCGGCCGAGCGTGCGCCGCGCCGCGCTCGTGATCGGGGGCAGCTCGGCATCCGAGCTCGTGGCCGAGACGGACTTCGACGGCGGGACTGTCGCGGACGTCGGGCCGCTCGAGGGCTTCCTTTACGAGCCGGACGGGGCCGTGATCCGTGCAGGGCTCGTCGCGGAGCTCGCGGACCGGCTCGGGGGCCATCTCGTGGACCCGCACATCGCGTACATCTGCGCCCCGAACCTCGTCCAGACCCCGTTCGCACGGGCCTATCGCGTGCTCGAGGTGCGGCACTACAACGTGCGTGCGCTGCGGCAGTGGGTCCGCGACGAGGGGATCAGCACGCTCGACATCAAGAAGCGTGGCATGGCCGTCACGCCGGACGAGCTCCGCAAGCTCCTGCTCGCGGGACAGGGGAAGGCCCCGCGGAAGGCCCCGCACAAGCGCGCGACGCTCGTGCTCACGCGCATCGGCGAGGACCGCGTGGCCGCCGTCGTCGAACCTGCCTAACCGTTCGGGGGTCACCTCCCGTAGGTGCGGCATCGTCCAAGGGTCACTTCCCGTGGGTTCAACTCGCGTTAGCTGACCCCGGGACGAGAGGACACCCGCGTTAGGTGACCCCTGGACGAGAGGACACCCGCGTTAGGTGACCCCGGACGAGAGGCTCGCCCCCGCCGTCGTCCGCGACCTACTGGGCGCGCATGAACTCCTCGGCGGCGCGCACCTGCTCGTCGCTCGGGCGCATCCCCGTGTAGAGGACAAACTGCTCGAGCGCCTGGATCGTCGCCACCTCGGCACCGCTGATCACGGTCTTGCCCGCCGCGCGGCCCGCGCGGACGAGCGGCGTCTCCGCGGGGAGGGCGACGACGTCGAACACCACCCGTGCGGCCTCGATGGTCGCCTCGGGGAAGGACAGCGCCTCCGCCTCGGGGCCGCCCGCCATGCCGATCGGCGTGATGTTGACGATGACATCCGCCGTCGAGCCCCCGAGCTCGCCCTGCCAGCCGAAGCCATACAGATCCGCGAGCGTGCGGCCCGCGGCCTCGTTGCGCGCGACGATCGTGACGTCGCGGAAGCCAGCGTCCCGGAACGCCGCCGCCGTCGCCTTCGCCATGCCGCCCGAGCCGCGCAGCAGCACGGACAGTGCCGGATCGAGGCCGCTGCGCTCGATGAGCTGGGCGATCGCCGTGTAGTCCGTGTTGTGCGCGGTGAGGACGCCGGAATCGTTCACGATCGTGTTGACCGAGTCAATCGCCGCCGCGGAGGCATCCATGCGGTCCACGAGCGCAATGACGTCCTCTTTGTAGGGCATCGAGACCGCGCACCCGCGGATGCCGAGCCCCCGGACGCCCGCAATGGCCTGCTCGAGATTCGTGGGCGCGAACGCCTTGTAGATCCAGTTGAGGCCGAGGGCCTCATAGAGGAAGTTGTGGAACCGCGTCCCGTTGTTGCTCGGGCGGGCGGAGAGCGAGATGCACAGCGTCATGTCTTTGTTGAGGATCGGCACGGCACAAGGCTAGCGGTCGGCGCGTCGCGGCGCGCCGCCTCTGGCCCGCCGCATGCGGCCGGTGTGCAATGGAGCCATGCCGGACACCGCCGCGAACC
>NZ_JBKZWT010000340.1:0-3776 GCF_047759905.1 Sinomonas sp. G460-2
CTCGCGCTCGCGGCCCTCGCGGGCTACGACGAGCTCCCCGTCGAGGGGCGCCCCTTGGTCTGCATGGTCAGGACCGGCGCCGAGGTCATCGAGTCCGGCTCGCCCGCCCCCGGGCAGGTCCGCGACGTGTTCAGCTTCCTCGTCCCGCCCCTCGTCGCGGCCTACGGCGGCATCCTCGCGGGGCAGCGCAAGATTGGCGACGACGGCGCCGAGTGGCGCGCGGCCCTCGCCGACGACACGGCGACGAACGACGGCGCCGTGACCGCGCCTGGAGAGGGCCCGGCCGACGTTGTCATCACCACCGGTGGGACCGGCCGGGGGGAGTCGGACCACCTGCGGGAGATCGTCGCCGAGCTCGGCGGGCGGTTCGTCGTGGACGGCGTGTCGATGCGGCCGGGGCACCCCACGGTGCTCGCGGAGCTGCCCGACGGGCGGTTCTTCGTCGGGCTGCCGGGCAATCCGCTCGCGGCCGTCATGGGGTTCCTCGCGGTCGGCGAGCCCCTGCTCGCGGCGATGTCGGGGCGCTCGCCGCTCTCCGCCGTCGAACTTCCCTCGGGTGCGGTGTTCGAGCCGGAGCTCAAGCGCACGCGGCTCGTGCCGTTCCGGCGCATGTACGGCATGGCCTCTCCGGCCGGCGCGAGCGGCTCGGGGATGCTCCGCGGGCTCGCGCGGGCCGACGGGGTCATGGTGGTGCCTCCGCACGGCGTCGAACTCGGGGAGCCGATCGAGGTGTTCCCGCTGCCGTGGGGCCGGCCGCTCACCGAGTCCGCGGCGGCCAAGCCCGGGTCGAAGCCCAAGCGCCGCTCGGTGGGCTCGAAGGATCCCGTGGACTGGAGCGGCCTGGACGCGTGAGCGGGCTATGTCGGCGTACCACGCCTGAGGAAATCTCGGGCCAGGAGAACGGCCAGCACCCCGACCACTCCGGCCAGGAGGGCGTCTACGAAACCGATGTTCCGCCACAGAAGGCTGAACAGTCCGAACCCCACCACGAAAACGATCCAGTTGAAACTTCGCTTGCCCCCAGTGGCCATGGGCCTCATGCTACGGGCCGGGACTACCACTGAGCACGATCAGAAGCGTTCCGCCAGTGCCGTGAGCTTTCCCACGTAGGTGGGCCAATCCTCGTCCGGGATATTGCTGTTGCCGGCCTTCATCCCCACGGCCCCGTCGATCGACTCACGCAGGATGTCCGCCTGGCCGGTGTGCCGGGTGAGGTCCACGAGGACGTGGACGAGGATCCGCCCGAGGGTCACGTGGCTTCGATGCTCGGGCCACCACGGAACGCGCCCGGGTGCGTCCAAGGGGAGCGCCTCGATCGTGGCGTCCGCGAAGGCCCACACCCGCCGATAGAAGTCGATGAGACCGGGCGCGGACTCATCCTCGGTCGCGTACCAGTCCGCCTGAGGGTCGGCGTCGAGCGGGGCCTCCGAAACCCGCTCTTCCGGCGTGGGCCACGCGCGGCCGAACGTGTCGCCGAAGTAGCCGATCTCGACGTTGGCCATGTGCTTGACCATGCCGAGGAGATTCGTCCCCGTCGGCGTGCGCGGCAGCCGAAGTTCGCGCTCGGTCAGCCCGTCAAGCTTCCACAGGAGTGCGTCACGGCTGTCCTTATGTTGTTGCCGGGTTGGCTGGGTCCGCTGCAGTAGTGTCCGGGCTACCCGGGGCGGTGGGTATGGCATTTTCGGCTGTGCCGGGCCGAGAGGCGACGGCTTCGCAGGAATGGCCGCCCATCGCCCTCTGATGGCTCGACCGCTGAATTGAGAGACGCGACGACGATCGCTGGATAAGGACACGACGGCCAGTCGTCTGGGGGACCCCACTGTTCGCCTTGGAGATCGGAGGCACCACACATGCACATTTGGGCAGGCGTTGACGCCGGCAAGACAGGCCACCATTGCGTGGCAATCGACACCGACGGCACCCGGCTGCTGTCGCGGAAAGTCAGCAACGACGAGGTCGACCTGACCGCCCTGATCGCCGAGGTCAATGCCCTCGGGACCGACGTCACCTGGGCCACCGACCTCAACCGGGGCGGTGCGTCGCTGATGATCGCCCTGCTGCACGCGCACGGCCAACGGCTGATGTACATCCCGGGCCGCACCGTCCACCACGCCTCCCGGATTTATCGCGGCGACGGCAAGACCGACGCGAAGGACGCGGCCGTGATCGCAGACCAGGCCAGAATGCGCCACGACCTGCAGCCGCTGCGCATCAGCGACGAGGCCAGCGCCGACCTTCGCATCCTCACCTCCCGCCGGGCCGACAAGGCCGAGGACCGCACCCGCGCGATCAACCGCCTGCGCGCGACCCTGCTGGAGTACTTCCCGGCACTCGAGGCCGCTTTTGACTACAGCAGGTCCAAGGCCGCCCTGACCCTGCTGACCCGGCACAACACCCCCGACGGCATCCGCCGCTGCGGCCAGACCCGACTGCAGTCGTGGCTGAAGAACCAGGGCGCCCGCAGCAGCGCCGCGGTCGCCGAGGCAGCCGTCGCCGCGGCCAGGAAACAGCAGACGATCGTGCCCGGACAGCGCTCGGCCAGCCTTGTCGTCGCCGGGCTCGCGGCGGAGGTCCTCCGGGTCCAGAGCGAGCTCGCCGAGCTCGACGCCCTCATCGCCGAGCGGGGCGCCGAGCACCCCCACACCGGGGTCATCACGAGCATGCCCGGGTTCGGCCCGCTCCTGGCAGCGGAGTTCCTCGCCGCCACCGGCGGCGACATGGTGGTGTTCGAGGGCCCCGACCGGCTCGCCGCCGTCGCCGGGCTGGCTCCCGTCCCCCGCGATTCGGGCAAGATCACCGGCAACCACCGCCGCCCCCAGCGCTACGACCGCCGACTGCTGAGGGTCTTCTACCTCGCAGCCCTGTCCAGCCTGAAGAGCTCCCCGGAATCGCGCGCCTACTTCGACCGTAAGCGCGCGGAGGGCAAATCCCACATCCAGGCGATTCTCTGCCTGGCACGCCGACGGGTGAACGTCCTGTGGGCCATGCTCCGCGACCGCACTCATTACGCCCCGCCGGGCCGGACAACAGCCCTCACGGCGGCAGCCTGACCCCACCACTGAGGTTCCCGCTCGCGAGCGGCGATGAGTCCTCTCGCGCTGGCCCGACCGGGACCCGAGGTACAGGTCTGTGGGCCGAACCTGTCGAAGCGTCGGTCGTCGTCGGGGGATCTTTCACGCTCCGGATCTTTCGCGCTCCCGCTCGGCTCTCACATGCCGGGCAGCCTCAGGCGAGCTCTGGCTTGCCGAAGTAGACGGCGTAGCCTGAGGGGAGCTCGCTGAGGACCTGGCTGAGCTGGCCGCCGGTGATGGCCTCGGCGAGGGTGGTCAGCACGGCGCTGGCATCCCACTTCGCGCTCTCGCGGCTGGCTCCGGTCAGGGCGCTGAGGCGGTCGACGAACTGCTCCGCGCCCATGGTCTGGGCTGGGACTTGGGCCCGCAGCAACAGGGGCTTGAGCTCGGCAGGCAGTTGGGAGGCCAGGTGCCGGCATTCCGCGCCCGACAGACGCTCACCGATCAGCTGCAGGACCGACTCCACGGCCCTTTCGGCCTCCGAGCGGTGGGCGTACTCGCCGCGCTCCTGGACCTTGGCAAGGAAGTCCCGGTACTTCATCTGTCCTTCTGCCTCCTCCTGGCCTCCTCCCCGAAAGCGCCCGTGCCCCGGGGACCACGCGGGCGCCGTCGCCGGGGTTACGTGCTGGCTATGTTCCGTAGATGAATTCCTCGGCGTGGGCGACGGCCTTCTTGAACGAGTCGTTGCGGAGGGCGACGGCGTGG
>NZ_JBKZWT010000341.1:0-3773 GCF_047759905.1 Sinomonas sp. G460-2
CTAAGCTGAAACGGTGAGCCAGACCCTCCTCTCGACCCTGACCACGTCCGCCGTCGGCGGGCCCGCCGCCCGGTTCGAGGAGGCGCGCACCGAGTCGGAGATCATCGACGCCGTCCGGACCGCGGACGAGGCGGGCGAGCCGCTCCTCATCGTCGCGGGCGGATCGAACCTCATCGTGTCCGACGATGGCTACCCCGGGACCGTGCTCAGGATCGCGTCCGAGGGGCTCGCCGTGAACTCCGCGGACACGTGCGGCGGGGTCTCCGTCGCGGTCCAGGCGGGCCACCCGTGGGACGACTTCGTGAACCACGCCGTGCACCACGCGTGGAGCGGAGTCGAGGCGCTCTCCGGCATCCCGGGTTCCGCCGGGGCGACGCCCGTCCAGAACGTCGGGGCCTACGGCCAGGACGTCTCGCAGACCATCTGGCAGGTGCGCACGTGGGACCGCGAGGCGCGCGCCGTCAAGACCTTCGTCCCGTCCGAGCTCAAGTTCGGCTACCGCGACTCGCTCCTCAAGCAGACCACTGACCAGGGCTCGCCCCGCTACGTGGTCCTGACCGTCGAGTTCCAGCTCGCGCTCGGCCGCATGAGCGCCCCCATCCGCTACGCGGAGCTCGCGCGCGGGCTCGGCGTCGAGCAGGGGGAGCGGGCCCCGGCGCTCGACGTGCGCCGCGAGGTCCTCCGATTGCGCGGCTCGAAGGGCATGGTCCTCGACCCCGCCGACCGCGACACGTTCTCGACCGGCTCCTTCTTCACGAACCCCATCCTCTCTGCTGAGGCCGCGGAGACCCTGCCAGAGGGGGCCCCGCGCTACCCCGCGGGCGATGGCCTCGTGAAGACCTCGGCGGCGTGGCTCATCGATCACGCGGGCTTCGCGAAGGGCTACGGGCTCGACGCGGACAGCGTGACGGGCGGGCGCGCGTCCCTGTCCACGAAGCACACGCTGGCCATCACGAACCGGGGCGGGGCCAGCGCGAAGGATCTCCTCTCGCTGGCCCGCGAGGTGCGCGACGGCGTGCGCGAGCGGTTCGGGATCGAGCTCACGAACGAGCCGCTCCTCATCGGGCTCGAACTGTGAGCGATTCGGGGGAGCCGTCCGCCAAGGCCGGCGCCCATCGCGACCGCGCGCTCTTCCGCCACGACGTCGCGGCGGCGGCACTGCGGCTCTACGCCGATCAGGGCTACGAGGCGACGAGTGCCGAGCAGATCGCGGCGGCCGCTGGGCTCTCCCGCAGCACGTTCTTCCGTCAGTTCCGCTCGAAGGAGGACGTGGTCTTCGCGGACCACGACGCCCTGCTCGAGGAGGCCGAGGCGTTCCTCGCTGGGCCGCACGAGGATCCGTGGGACGCCGTCTGCGCGGCGGCCGAGCTCGTGTTCGCGCATTTCGACGAGCAGCCCGATCTCGCACAGCTGCGCTACCAAGTGGTGAACCACGAGCCGAGCCTCCGCGACAAGGAACTCGTGACGACGTTCCGCTACGAGCGGCTCTTCCGCCGCTACCTCCGCACGGCGGTGGCGGGCATCGACCCCCTCGACGCCGTGCGCTTCGCGGCCACGGTCATCGCGACCCACAACTACTTCCTCCGCGCGCTCATGCGCGGCGAGGAGGGCTTCGACGCGACGAGGCTGCGGCGCGAGCTCGACGGCGTGCGGCGGCTCTACGGTGTTCTGCCGGGGGCGCAGGCCTCGCCTTCCGGAACGGACGACGGCGGCGGGCGGCCGGGAGACGACGTTGTCGTCGCGGTGTTCCCCAGGTCCCTCCCTCCCGAGGAGCTCGCGCGGCGGATCCGGGAGCGACTTGAGCACTGATACCGAGTACCAGTTGACCTGACACTGAGTTTCGGCGAAGGTTGGATCATGCCCGACTACGACGTCTCCGATGCCCTCGATACCGACTACTACGACGTGTTCTCCGCTTTCGGCGGGATCCCGGCAGCGGATCGGGCCCACTGGGAGCGGGCGCGCCAGTTCGTCGACGAGGCGCTTCCGGTCATGAACGACTACTGGGACCGCGCCGAGTACCCCGTCCACCTCGTCAAACGCATGGGCGAGCTCAACCTCCTCGCGGACGGCATCGAGATCCCGGGGCTCGAGCCCATGACCCCGCTCGCTGCCGGACTCGTCAACATGGAGATCTCGCGCGGCGACGGCTCGCTCGGCACGATCGTCGCGGTCCAGGGCGGCCTCGCGCTCCGCTCGATCGCGTTCCACGGCTCGGACGCCCAGAAAGAGCGCTGGCTCGGGCCGCTCGCGCGCGGCGAGGAGCTCGGCGCGTTCGCGCTCACGGAGCCGGACCACGGCTCCGACTCGGTGAGCCTCGAGACGCGGGCCCGGCTCGACGGCGATCACTGGGTGCTCGACGGCGAGAAGAAGTGGATCGGCAACGGCGCCTCGGGCGGCGTCACGGTTGTCTGGGCGCGCGACGAGGCCGGCGACGTGCGCGGCTTCCTCGTCGAACAGGACACGCCGGGCTACGAGGCCGAGGTCATCCAGGGAAAGGCCTCCCTCCGAGCCATCCACCAGGCGCGGATCCGGCTCGAGGGCGTCCGGATCCCGCAGGAGAACGTGCTCCCGGGCGCTCGGACGTTCAAGGACACGTCTCGCGTGCTCGTCGCGACGCGGCTCGGGGTCGCGTGGTCCGCGCTCGGGCACGCGACGGCCGCGTATGAGGCGGCGCTCAACTACGCGACGCAGCGCGTCCAGTTCGGGAAGCCGCTCGCGAAGTTCCAGCTCGTTCAGGACAGGCTCTCGCAGATGCTCGCCGAGCTCACGAGCATGCAGCTGCACTGCGCCCACGTCGCCGCCCTCGACGCCGCCGGCCAGATGCGGCCCACGCAGGCGTCCATGGCCAAGTACCACAACACACGCAAGGCCCGCTTCATCGCCTCCACCGCGCGCGACCTCCTCGGCGGGAACGGGATCCTGCTCGAGAACCACGTGATCCGCCATCTCGCGGACATCGAGTCGATCCACACGTACGAGGGCACGGAAAGCGTCCAGGCGCTCCTCATCGGCCGCGACGTGACGGGTGTGGGGGCGTTCGCGTAGCCCTCGGGTTGCGCCGTCACCTCCGCACGGTGCCCTCGGTTGCGCCGTCACCTCCGCACGGTGCCCTCGCTTGGGGACGACTGCGGACTGACCCTGTCCGCGTCCGCGGGGCATGATGGTCCCATGACGACGCCCGCCCCGAGTGCCCGCAAGGTGACGACGACGGCGCTGGCCCGCCTCCGCTTGGCCGCGCAGGGCCTCCTGCCCTCTGGCTCGGTCGGCGACGGGCTCGGCCAGCCCGACGACTCCGTAGACGTCGTTCGCCGCATGACCGCTCTCCAGAGCCAGGATCTCGCCTCGGGCCTGCTCGCCGTCGGCGTCCGCGCCCGGGCGGGAACAGCGTCCGGGGTCGCGTCCGCCTTGGCGAGCGGCGCCGTCGTCCGCACGTGGACCATGCGCGGGACGCTCTTCCTCGTCGCCGCGGAGGACGTGCGGCTCTTCGTGGGGCTCGCCGCTGAGCGTGTCATGCGCTCAGCCTCTGCCCGGCACCGCGGCCTCGGCATCGCGGAGGAGGACGTCGCGGTGGTCCGCAAGGTCGCGGAATCGCGGCTTGCCGGGGATGTCGGCCTGACGCGCGCCGAGCTGTTCGAGGCCTTCGAGGCCGCAGGCCAGCCCACCGCGGCGCAGCGCGGCATTCACCTCATCTCGATCCTGAGCCACCGGATGGTGCTCGTCCAGGGCCCGCTGCGCGGGCGGCAGCAGGAGTTCCGGCTCGCGGACGAGTG
>NZ_JBKZWT010000342.1:0-3765 GCF_047759905.1 Sinomonas sp. G460-2
GCGCGCGGTTCCCGCGCCGGTGACGGTCACGGTGTCGGGGTGATGCCCCTGATGATCTCCCATCACTCCAAACTAATCTCGCGGATTCTCGGAACCCAGAGGCGGCTGCGCCGTCTACTAGACTTGGCGGGTAGCCGGACCTGCGCCGTGCGCTGGGGCTGGCTCCCTCTGTACCCACTGCCTCTGTACCCAACCGCTGCGTAAGAACGGTCCATGACTGAAACATTGCCCGGCGCCACCGTCCCGGACCCCCTGGACGAGGCCGCCGTCACCGCCGCCGTCAGCCGCGCCCTCGAGGAGATCTCGGAGGCGTCCACCCTGGACGAGCTCAAGGCCGTCCGGCTTGCGCACACGGGGGAGAAGTCCCCGCTCGCGCTCGCGAACCGTGCGATCGGAGCGCTGCCGAAGGAATCGAAGTCGTCGGCGGGGAAGATCGTCGGCGGGGCACGCGGCCGGGTCAACAAGGCCGTCGCGGAACGCTCCGAGGTGCTCGAGGCCGAGAATGACGCGCGGATCCTCGTCGAGGAGACGGTCGACGTCACCGCCGCGCCGCGCCGCCGCCGCGCCGGCGCACGCCACCCGCTCTCGACCCTCCAGGACCGCGTGAGCGACATCTTCGTCGGCATGGGCTGGGAGATCGCCGAGGGCCCCGAGCTCGAGTCCGAGTGGTTCAACTTCGACGCGCTCAACTTCAAGCCGGACCACCCCGCGCGCGAGATGCAGGACACGTTCTTCGTGGAGCCCGTTGACCGGCACCTGCTCCTGCGCACCCACACGTCCCCCGTGCAGGTCCGCTCGATGCTCGAGCGCGACGTGCCGATCTACGTCCTGTGCCCGGGCAAGGTGTTCCGCACGGACGAGCTCGACGCGACGCACACGCCCGTGTTCCACCAGTTCGAGGGCCTCGCGATCGACGAGGGCCTGAGCATGGCGGACCTTCGCGGGACGCTCGAGCACTTCGCGCGGCAGATGTTCGGCCAGGAGGCCCAGATTCGCCTCCGCCCCAACTTCTTCCCGTTCACGGAGCCGAGCGCCGAGCTCGACATCTGGCACCCGGGCGCGAAGGGCGGCCCGCGCTGGATCGAGTGGGGTGGCTGCGGCATGGTCAACCCCAACGTCCTGCGCGCGGCGGGCATCGACCCCGACGTCTACTCGGGATTTGCGTTCGGTATGGGCATCGAGCGGACCCTCATGTTCCGCAACGACGTCGTGGACATGCGCGACATGATCGAGGGCGACGTTCGGTTCAGCGAGCACTTCGGGATGGAGATCTAGGCACATGCGAATCCCCCTTTCGTGGCTGCGCGAGTACACGCAGCTTCCCGCCGGCGCGACCGCCGAGGACCTCATGGCCGAGCTCGTCTCGGTCGGACTCGAGGAGGAGGCCGTGCACCGGCCCTCCGACAGCATCCACGGCCCGATCGTCGTGGGCCAGGTGCTGAGCCTCGTCAAGGAGCCGCAGAGCAACGGCAAGACGATCAACTGGTGCCAGGTCCGCGTGGTGCCCGAGGGCCGGGAGCAGACGCTCACGGGCAAGGGCATTGACCCGTCCGGCGTCCAGGGCATCGTGTGCGGCGCGCACAACTTCGTCGAGGGCGACAAGGTGGTCGTGACGCTGCCGGGTGCGACGCTGCCCGGCGACTTCCACATCGCGGCGCGCAAGACGTACGGCCACGTGTCCGCGGGCATGATCGCCTCGGCGCGCGAGCTCGGCATCGGCGAGGACCATGACGGCATCATCGTGCTCTCGCGCCTGGGCCTCGACCCGGAGATCGGGACGGACGCGCTTGAGCTGCTCGGCCTCACGGATGAGGCGGCCGAGATCAATGTGACCCCCGACCGCAGCTACTGCTTCTCGATCCGCGGGATCGCACGGGAATACGCCCACGCGACCGGCACGACGTTCGAGGACCCGGCCACGCAGGTCAAGGCGCCCGAGAACCTCGAGGGCGGCTATGGGGTGGCCCTCGACGACCGCTCCCCGGTCTACGGCGTGCCCGGGTGCGACCGCTTCGTGGCCCGCACCGTGCGCGGCGTCGACCCCACGCGGCCCACGCCGCCGTGGATGGTCTCGCGCCTGCGCCTCGCTGGCGTGCGCTCGATCTCGCTGCCCGTCGACATCTCGAACTACGTCATGTTCGAGCTTGGCCAGCCGACCCACTGCTACGACCTCGACAAGCTCACGGGCACCATCACGGTGCGCCGAGCCGAGGACGGCGAGAAGATCGAGACGCTCGACGGCAAGATCCGCGACCTCGACCCCGAGGACCTCCTCATCACCGACGAGTCGGGCCCCATCGGCATCGCGGGTGTCATGGGCGGCGCCTCGACCGAGTGCTCGGACGAGACCGTCAACGTGCTCGTCGAGGCCGCGCATTTCGACACCGTGACCGTGGGCCGCTCGCGCCGCCGCCACAGGCTCCCGTCCGAGGCGTCCAAGCGCTTCGAGCGCGGCGTCGACTGGGAGGTCGCGGACGAGGCCGCCCAGCGCGTCGTCGACCTCCTCGTCGAGCTCGGCGGGGGCGTCGCGGACGAGGCAGGGACCGACGTCGGGACCGAGCCCGCGGCCATCGAGATCGTCCTGCCGGCCGCGTTCGCCTCCGAGCGCATCGGCATGGAGTTCTCCGAGGAGCTCATCGCGCGCGTGCTCGGCGACCTCGGGGCGCAGGCGGAGCGCCGCGGTCAGGACTTCCTCGTGACCCCGCCCAGCTGGCGCAACGACCTCGAGACGAAGGAAGACCTCTCCGAGGAGATCGCGCGCCTCGTCGGCTACGACAAGATCCCGTCGCGGCTCCCCGTGGCGCCGCCCGGGCGCGGCTTCACGCGCACGCAGCAGCAGCGCCGTCGTCTCGTGCAGGCGCTCGCGGACGCGGGCCTCACCGAGGTGCTCGCCTATCCGTTCGTGACGAAGGCCGCGAATGGGACTTTCGGGGTCGCTGAGGCCGGCGCCGAGCGCCCCGCGGTCAAGCTCGCAAACCCGCTGAGCGAGGAGTTCGGCTGGCTGCGCACGTCAGTGCTCCCGGGGCTCATCGACGTGGCCAAGCGCAACCACTCGCGCGGTTTCCGCGACCTTGCGCTGTTCGAGGCCGGCCTCGTGTTCCTGCCAGACGGCGGCACGCTCGGCACCGCGACGATCCCGCCGCTGGGCGCGCTGCCCTCCGAGGAACAGCTTGAGGAGCTCGACGCAGGTTTGCCGGACCAGCCGCTTCACGTCGGCGCGATCTTGACGGGCCACGATTCGCCGGAGGCGGCGGACCACGCCCCGCGCGCGTGGGACTGGGCGGACGCGATCGACGTCGCCCGCCTCGCGGGCGACGTGCTCGGCGTCGACCTCGTGGTCGCCCAGGGCGCCCACCAGGCGTTCCACCCCGGCCGCACGGCGCAGCTTTCGCTGCGCTCGGGCGAGCTCGTGGGCTTCGCGGGAGAGCTGCACCCCAAGCTCCTCCAAGAGCACGATCTGCCCGCGCGGACGGTCGCGCTCGAGCTTGACGCCGACGCCCTTTTCGAGGCCGCCCCGGACGTGATCGTCGCGAAGCACATCTCGACGTTCCCCGTCGCGACCCAGGACGTCGCGCTCATCGTCGACGCCGCGATCCCCGCGGACGAGGTCAAGGATGCGCTCCGCGACGGCGCTGGCGAGCTGCTCGAAGAGGTCCACCTCTTCGACGTGTACGCCGGTCCAGGCATCGACGAGGGCAAGAAGTCGCTCGCGTTCGCGCTGCGCTTCCGCGCGCCCGATCGGACGCTCACGGCGGATGAGGCCTC
>NZ_JBKZWT010000343.1:0-3759 GCF_047759905.1 Sinomonas sp. G460-2
GCGCGCCGGGCGGACGATGGGGAGCCCGTACTCGCGCTCGTACGCGCCGTAGTAGCGGCCGACGACGGCGGAGCTCGGCTCGTGCGGATCCGGCGCCTCGAGCGGAAGGCCGGGGAGCGGGTGGAGGCCGTGCGCGGCGTCGAACGTGAGGGACGCCCACCGGTGGCGCCAGGCTCCGCCGGGGCCGCCGTTGGCGTCGAGCACTACGTAGTCCTCCCACGCGCGCAGGCCCCTGCGCTGGAGCCAGTACGCCGCGCTGAGCCCGGCTTGGCCCGCCCCGATCACGACCACTTTGAGCGCCTCCACGCCGTCTCCCTCCGTTCTGCTGACACGTCAACCACCTTCGTAACCATGAGAAACGCCAGCCTGTTCCCGGCGCGGCCGGGATAGACTGTGGCCTGTCGCGACTGGCGTTGGGTGGGTCACCACCGGGGAGCGACGCGTGCTGCGGTGCCAAGGCCACTTGTCTGGCGGGCGCGGCGCACACGGGACACCATGGGTCGTACGCCTGGGCCAGGGGTCGAGCACCACCGTGCTGTCACGCCCCCGACGCGAGTTCCAGCAGGGGCGGGGCGGCCGGTAGCCTGACCAGTAGCACGCCGAGCCCAATTCAGGAGATCCCGTGACCACCACGAATCCCACTGTGTCCTCCGTCAGCAACCTTCCGCTTGCCGACGTCGACCCCGAGATCGCCGCAGTCCTCGAGCAGGAGCTGGGCCGCCAGCGCGACACGCTCGAGATGATCGCGTCCGAGAACTTCGCGCCGCGCGCCGTCATGGAGGCGCAGGGCTCGGTCCTCACCAACAAGTACGCCGAGGGTTACCCCGGGCGCCGCTACTACGGCGGCTGCGAGTACGTGGACGTCGCCGAGAACCTCGCGATCAGCCGCGTCAAGGAGCTGTTCGGGGCCGAGTTCGCGAACGTCCAGCCCCACTCGGGCGCCCAGGCGAACGCCGCGGCGCTCGCCGCGATGATCAACCCGGGCGACAAGATCCTGGGCCTTTCGCTCGCGCACGGCGGCCACCTCACGCACGGCATGAAGCTCAACTTCTCCGGCAAGCTCTACCAGGTCGCCGCGTACCAGGTCGAGGAGGACTCGTTCCGCATCGACATGGACAAGCTTCGCGAGCAGGCCCTTGCCGAGCGTCCGAACGTCATCATCGCCGGCTGGTCCGCGTACCCGCGCCACCTCGACTTCGCGGCGTTCCGCTCGATCGCGGACGAGGTCGGCGCCCTCCTGTGGACGGACATGGCGCACTTCGCGGGCCTCGTCGCCGCGGGGCTCCACCCGAGCCCGGTTCCGGACTCCCACGTCGTGACTTCGACCGTGCACAAGACGCTCGCAGGCCCGCGCTCCGGCGTGATCCTCGCGAAGCAGGAGTTCGCCAAGAAGATCAACTCGAACGTCTTCCCGGGCCAGCAGGGCGGCCCGCTCATGCACGTGATCGCCGCGAAGGCCGTCGCGTTCAAGATCGCGGGTTCGGAGGAGTTCAAGGAGCGCCAGGAGCGCGTCCTCGAGGGTGCCCGCATCATCGCGGAGCGCCTCAACCAGAAGGACGTCGCCGACGCGGGCGTCTCGGTGCTCACGGGCGGCACGGACGTGCACCTCGTGCTCGTGGACCTGCGCAACTCGCAGCTCGACGGCCAGCAGGCCGAGGACCTCCTCCACGAGGTCGGCATCACCGTGAACCGCAACGCCGTCCCGTTCGACCCGCGCCCGCCGATGGTCACCTCCGGTCTGCGCATCGGCACGCCGGCCCTCGCGACGCGTGGCTTCGGCGCCACCGAGTTCACCGAGGTCGCCGACGTCATCGCGACCGCGCTCAAGGGCGGCGCCGATCTCGCGTCCCTCCAGGCGCGCGTCGACAAGCTCACGGCGGACTTCCCGCTCTACCCTGGCCACGAGGAGTGGTGAGCGGCACGATGACGTCCCAGACCGCCGTCGTCCTTGACGGCAAGGCCGCCTCGGCGGCCATCAAGGCCGAACTCGCCGAACGTGTTGTGGCCCTCAAGGCCAAGGGCATCACGCCAGGGATCGCGACGGTGCTCGTGGGCGCGGATCCGGCCTCGCAGCTGTATGTGGGCATGAAGCACAAGCAGTCCGTCGCGATCGGGATGAACTCGATCCAGAGGGAGCTGCCTGCGGACGCGACCCAGGAGCAGGTCGAGGCCCTCATCGACGAGCTCAATGCGGACCCGACCTGCCACGGGTACATCGTGCAGCTCCCGCTGCCGAAGCACCTCGACACGGACGCCATCCTCGAGCGGATCGACCCGGCCAAGGACGCCGACGGGCTCCACCCGACCAACCTCGGGCGGCTCGTGCTCAACGTCAACGGCCGGATCGACACGCCGCTGCCGTGCACACCGCGCGGCGTCATCGAGCTCCTGCTGCGCAACGACTACGACCTCAAGGGCAAGCATGTGGTCGTCGTGGGGCGCGGCGTGACGATCGGCCGCTCGATCCCGCTGCTGCTCACGCGCCGCGAGATCAACGCGACGGTCACCCTCACGCACACCGGCACGCAGGGCCTCTCGGAGCACCTCCGCCGCGCGGACGTGATCGTCGCGGCGGCTGGGGTCAAGCACATCGTCAAGCCCGAGGACGTCAAGCCCGGCGCTGCCGTGCTCGACGTCGGGGTGACGCGCGAGGAGGACCCGGACGGGGGCCGGCCGAAGGTGTTCGGCGACGTCGACCCACGGGTCGCCGAGGTGGCTGGCTACCTCTCGCCGAACCCAGGCGGCGTGGGCCCCATGACGGTGGCCCTGCTCATGACCAACGTGGTCGAGGCCGCGGAGCGCGAGGCCGCGCGCGCCTGATTCCCATCGACTGCTCCGTAACTGTCGTTTTCGAGCCCCATAACGACGGTTACGGGGCAATCGATTCTGTTGTTACTTGAGCTGCCCCCGGATCTCGCCGCCGGGCCACATATGGGTGTGAACGTTGACGTAGTACGCGTCCGGATCAGCGGAGATGGCCGAAAGCAGGCTCGCGCTGACCGTCTTGCACGCGCTCGAAGTCCACGTCGTGCCGGCACCGACGCTGAGCGGGATGACGATCGGACCCGGGACGTTGCGCGGCGCCACATGCACATGCGCTCCGATCGCCGGCCCCGTGAGGTCCCGAACTTCGAGGGTGTAGCAGAACTGTGTCCCGTTGATCGTGGAACTGAAGAAGCCGGAGGCGTCGCTCGTCGAGCCGGTGGTCTCCTGCTCCGAGTTCAGCGGGATGGCTGGGACGCCGCCTGGCTTGGCGACCGCGGCCGGAACGCCCGCGAATGTGAGCACGGCGACCGCAGCGGCGACGGCGACGCTCTTCCAACGGGGAATCCGCACGCTCATGGTGTCCTCCTTGCTGGGGTGTGGTGCATTTCACGCTACGCGCGGCCCGTGCGGGCAACAATGTGCGGAGCGGCCCAATAGCGCCCGTCGGCCCACCGTCCATTGACGCTCCAGTCCGGTTGATCCGTCCCGACCAGTCCCAAGCTGGCGCGTCGCTGCGCGACACCCTGAGGGCCGGCCAAGAAGCGGACCAGATCGCGGCCCCAGTCTGCTGTGCGACCCGGTCGCGCATGCTCCCGGCGGAGTAGTCGCCCGTGCGCCCCACGGCCGACGACGGCGCTCGGCCCGGGCGCGTAGGCTCGATCCATGCGGGCACGGGACGGCGATCGGGCGGGAGACTCGCCGCCCGGTTCAGTGCCGCCCTGGTCCGGCAACCCGTGGTCCGGCAACCCCGGGTCCGGAAACCCCTGGTCCGGC
>NZ_JBKZWT010000344.1:0-3715 GCF_047759905.1 Sinomonas sp. G460-2
CGACCGCGATCTCGAAGCCCATCACGCAGGCCGAGGCGGGCACGCTGCGGGACATGATGCGCGCAGTCGTCACGAGCGGGCACGCGGGCTTCCTCATGTCCGTCCCGGGCGCGCCCGTGGGCGCCAAGACCGGAACGGCTGAGTTCGGCGGCGACAACCCGCCCAAGACACACGCGTGGATCATCGGCGTCCAGGGCGACCTCGCCGTCGCCGTGTTCGTTGACGAGGGCGGCCTCGGCGCGACGATCTCAGGCCCCATCCTCACCGACTTCCTCACGAAGGCTGGCCAATGAGCTCCCAGGGCGACCCCTCGGTGACCGCCGCGTCGGCCGCCGCGCCGGACCACGCAGTGGTCCGCGGCGCCGCGATCGCGACGTTCATCATCTTCGGCACAAACGGCTTCATCTTCGCGAGCTGGGCGGCCCGCATCCCCGCCGTGACGCAGACCCTCGACCTCTCGACGGGCGAGATGGGCCTCATCCTGCTCGTGGGCGCGATCGGCTCGCTGTGTGCGATGCCGCTCGTCGGCCCGACGGCGGGGCGCATCGGGATCGTCCGCACCGTGCGGCTCGGGGGCTTCCTCGCGGTCCTCGCGGGCGGCGCGATCGCGCTCGGGCTCGTGCTGCATTCCGTGGTGGTCGTCGGGGCGGGCCTCGCGCTGTTCGGCGTCGGGATCGCGTTCTGGGACGTGGGGCAGAACATCGCGGGCGCCGACGTCGAACACCGCCTGGGGCGCACGATCATGCCGCAGTTCCACGCGGGCTTCAGCGGAGGCGCGGTTGTGGGGGCGCTCGTGGGCGCGGGGCTCAGCGCGATGGGCGTTCCGCTGCCGGTTCACCTCGCCGCGATCATGGTCGCTGTCGTGCTCATCATGGTGTTCGTGCCGCGACACTTCGTGCCGCTCACGGCGCATGAGGCGCCCGAGTCCGGCGCGGCGGAGGAAGCGGACGACGGCGCGTTCCCGGCCCCCGCTTCGAAGGAACCGGGCGGGGCGCTCGCCGCGTGGACGGATCGGCGCACGCTGCTCATCGGCGTCGTCGTCCTCGGGGCGACGCTCACGGAGGGCGCGGGCAACGACTGGATCTCGAAGGGTGTCGTAGACGGCCTCGGCACGAGCGAAGCGGCAGGAGCTGCGCTGTTCGCCGTGTTCGTGGGGGCCATGACCGTGGCCCGCTGGTTCGGCGGGCGGATCATCGATCGCCTCGGCCGCGTCCTCGCGCTCCGGCTCAGCATGGTCTCCGCCCTCGTGGGGCTCTCGGTGTATTCCCTCTCGGGAATCTATTGGATCTCGGGCGTGGGCGCACTCCTGTGGGGGCTCGGCGCCGCGCTCGCGTTCCCCATGGGCATGTCGGCGGCCTCCGACGATCCGCGGCACGCGGCGTCTCGCGTCTCGGTCGTCGCGACGATCGGCTACATCGCGTTCCTCGCGGGGCCGCCGTTCCTCGGCTTCCTCGGCGACCACGTGGGGCTGCGGCTCGCGCTCCTCGCGATTCTCGTGCCGATCGCCGTCGCGCTCCTCCTTGCGGGGGCCACCCGCAAGCAGTCCGCTTAAGCGAGTGCTCCGCAACCGTCGTTTATGCCTTTCAAAGCGACGGTTACGGAGCACTCGATCTACGGGAGTGTTAGAAGCCCCCGGTGCCGTTCGGCGTGCCGAGGCCGGTCGGGCCGTCCCAGCCCGTGCCGGCCGTGCACCACTGGGAAGTGGTGCACGTGCCGTTGGTGCCCGACGTGATGTCGAAGAAACTGCCCGAGTGTCCATAGGGGAGCGAGTTCGCATACGTTCCTGTCGCCGCCGAGCCGGTGTTGCCGTTGAGGGCATACACCGAGGCGATGATCGGGGAGGCCTCGCTTGTGCCGCCGAACTGGCCCCATGTCGAGTTCGTGCTCGACGTCGGGTAGTAGACGGCCAGGCCGCCGTTGTTCGGATCCGAGGCGGCCGCGACGTCATTCATCGCGCGCCCCGCACAGCCGGTGTTGTACGAGGAGGCGGCGGAAAGCGCGGCGTTGAGGCTCGAGCAGCCAGAGCCGGTCCCGGTCCAGACGCTCTCGCTCCAGCCGCGGGCGTTGGACGCCGCGACGAGGGACGTGCCGCCGACGGCCGTGACGTAGCTCGACGAGGCCGGGTAGGACGCGCCCTGGTAGCCGTTGTCGCCCGCACTTGCGGTCACGGCGATGCCCGGGAAGTTGTAGTACTTCCCGTACGTCGAGTCGGCCGCGTCGGAGCCGCCGTAGCTGTTCGAGATCGCGACGACGCCGGGGATCTTCGCGGCGGTCTGGACGGCCGTGCCGAGATCGGTGAACGAGGCGCTGTTGGCCTGGAGCACCACGATCTTGCAGTCGGCGCACGTGGCTGAGACCGCGTCGACGTCGAGCGATTGCTCCTGCGCCCATCCGAGGTTGAAGCGCGGGAGGCGCGTGCCGCCGGTCTCGTTGAGGATCTGGAGGCAGCCGTTCGCGGTGGTGCAGGCGGGCAGTCCGAATTGCTGGCGGTACGTGGCGAGGTCGCTTTCGAGATTCGGGTAGCCGTACGCGTCGACGATCGCGACCGTCCGGCCGCCCGAGGACGTTCCCGTGAGCTTGTAGGCGTTCTGCAGCTGGGACGGCGTGAGACCGGTTGCCGGCGGCGCGCTCGCGCCCGTCACCGGATGACCGTTCGGATCGGCCGCCTGCCGGGCCGTGCACGCCGCGTCGCCCGCCTTGGGCGCCGCGCACACTTTGATCGAGTGGTCGGAGTTGCCCGATCCGCCCGGTGCCGCCCACGAGGCTGTTGTGCTCAGCGCGAGGCTGGCGACGAGCAGCAGCCCAGATCCTACCGCCGCGAAGATTTTCCGCTTCAAGTACGTCCCCTTTGCTCAAGGACCGCCCAGTCATTGACAGTTTTTGTCAATGCGGTCCTGAGCACTGTTGCAGATCTGTGACGCAGGTTAGAAGAGTCAAACGGTCTTCCCAGCTTATTCCCAGACTGGCGCTAGTCCTCCGACGACGGTCCGGAGAGGCCTCGCCGCACGAAGTAGGCGAGCGCCGCGATCACGAGCAAGAGGACCGTTCCGCCCACGATGAGCCACGCCGGCACCCCCGCCCCCACGACCTCGGTGGGGCCGCTCGGCGTTGCCGACGCCGCGGGTGCTGACGCGTTCGGTGCCGACGCAGCCCCGGTGGGCCCCGCCGTCGTCCCTCCCGAACCGCCGCCCGCGGCGCGCGCGGTGAACGTGAACGTGCCCTCGATCGGATGCGAGTCGGACGAGACCACGCGCCACACCACCGTGTACTTGCCCGCGGGCGCGCCCTGCTTGAGCGCCTGCGTCACCTGATTGTCGACGACGGTCGCGTCTCCCGCCGACTCGTCCGCCCCCGAGGCGTCCGTGACCGTGATCTTCGTGCCGATGGCGATCGGCGTGTGGTCGAAAGTGAGGACGACGGCGCCGGGCACCGAGGCGACCGTCGAACCGTTCGCGGGGCTTGTCGACTCGAGGACGTCGTGCGCCTGCGCGGCGGCGCCGGGAAGGAGCACAGCTGCCGCGAGGGCGAGCAGTGCGCCCGCCGTGGCCGCTCGGGCGAAGACTCTCATGCGTTGTTCCTCTCGATGGCGGCCGGCCGGGAGAGCCCGGCCGGCCGCTACCATCTAGCGCCTACTTGGCCGACGTGCGGCGCCCGGACAGGACGACGGCGAGGGCCGCCGCACCCAGGACCGCGCCAATCGCGCCGAGGACGATAC
>NZ_JBKZWT010000345.1:0-3703 GCF_047759905.1 Sinomonas sp. G460-2
AGTCGGCACACCAAGAAGCGGACCGGAGCACGGATCCGGCCGCTACGCCCTCAAGCCGAGCCGCTCGATGGCCTCCTCGCGCATCTCGACCTTCCGCACTTTGCCGGACACGGTCATGGGGAAGCTCTCGCGGAGGTCCACGTACCTCGGAACCTTATAGTGCGCGAGGCGCCCGCGGCAGAACTCCGCGATCGCGTGAGCGTCGAGCGGCTCCACGCCGGGCTTGAGGATGATGCAGGCCATGAGCTCCTCCCCGTACTTCTCGTCGGGGACGCCGATCACCTGGACGTCCTGGACGCTCGGGTGCTGGTACAGGAACTCCTCGATCTCGCGGGGGTAGATGTTCTCTCCGCCGCGGATCACCATGTCCTTGATCCGGCCCTCGATCACCACGTAGCCGTCCTCGTCCATGCGGGCCAGATCCCCCGTGTGCATCCAGCCGTCGGCGTCGACCGCCTCGGCGGTCTTCTCAGGCTGGTCCCAGTACCCGGCCATGACGGCATAGCCGCGCGTGCACAGCTCCCCGATCTGCCCTCGCTCGAGCGTCTCGCCGGCCGCGTCCACGACCTTGCTCTCGAGATGCGGCATGGTGCGCCCCACGGTCTCGGTCCGCTGCCCGAGCGAGTCGCCCTGCCGGGTCATCGTCGAAACCGGCGACGTCTCCGTCATTCCGTAGCAGATCGCCACGTCCTCCATGTGCATGTCCGAGATGACGCGCTTCATGACTTCGATGGGGCAGAGCGAACCAGCCATGACGCCCGTGCGCAGCGTGTCGAGCCGGTAGTCCGCGAATTCCGGGAGGGCGAGTTCGGCGATGAACATCGTCGGCACGCCGTAGAGCGAGGTCCCGCCGAAGTCCTGCACGGACGTGAGGGTCGCGGCGGGGTTGAAGCCGCGGCCCGGGAGGATCGTGGCACAGCCGTGCGAGAACGCGTTGAGATTTCCGATCACCATGCCGAAGCAGTGATAGAACGGCACGGGAATCACCACGCGGTCCTCCTCGGTGTATTCGAGGAGCTCGCCGATCGAGAAGCCGTTGTTGAGGATGTTCCGGTGCGTGAGCGTCGCGCCCTTGGGGAAGCCCGTGGTGCCGGACGTGTACTGGATGTTGATAGGGTCCCCGGGCGCGAGCGTCGCCGCGCGCTCCGCGACGGACTGCGGCGGGACCTCGCCGGCGCGCGCCGCGACGGCTTCCCACGTGGTCTCCTCCGGCGAGGCCGGAACGCCGGCCACGAACGCCCCGTCGGCCGCCCGAGCGGGCTCGGGCAGGAACACGAGCCCGCGGAGCGCGGGGCACTCGGAGAGCGCCTCCCGTGCCATGCCGACGTAGTCGCTGTTCTTGTCCGACGGCGCGACCACGAGCGTCCGCATCCCGTTCTGCTTCACCACGAAGACGAGTTCGTGCGTGCGGTACGCGGGGTTCACGTTGACCAAGACGGCGCCGATCTTGGCCGTCGCGTACTGCAGGATGGTCCACTCGGCACAGTTGGGGCTCCAGATGCCGATCCGCTCGCCGGCCTCGACGCCCACGGCGAGGAGCCCGCGCGCGAGCCGGTCGACGTCGTCGTCCAGCTCGCGGAAGGTCCAGCGCCGGGCGGCGGCAGCATCGCCGTCGGCCGCAGCCTCGACGAGCGCCTCGCGCTCACCGAACCGCTCGACGATCCGCGCGAAGTTGTGCCCGATCGTCTCCTCGAGCAGTGGAATGTCGGTCTCTCCAGCCGTGAACGACAGCATGGCTCTCCTGATCCTCGTCGATCCCGCGATCTCCATTGACCGCTCAGCGGTGCGGTCCGCGTGCTCAGGAGCAGGCTAGCAAGTCGGTTCACCGCGCGGAATGACGGCCCGGCCGCGCGAGCGGGACAAACGACGACGGCGCCGCTCCCCCGGGAAGGGGGAACGGCGCCGCCGGATGCTGACGGGGTCAGTTCTGGACGTGCTTCTCCTGCGCCTCGGCGACCTTGCGGTGCACGTCCTCCATGTCGAGGCCCTTGACCGCAGTGATCACCTGCTCGAGCGCCTCCGGCGGCAGCGCGCCGGGCTGGGAGAAGACCAGGACCTTCTCGCGGAACGCCATGAGCGTCGGGATGGACGTGATGTTGGCCTGCGCGGCGAGCACCTGCTCAGCCTCGGTGTCTACCTTGGCGAACACGACGTCCTCATGCTTCTCCGACGCAGCCTCGTAGGTCGGCGCGAACTGCGTACACGGTCCGCACCACGACGCCCAGAAGTCGACGAGCACGATGTCGTTGTTCTCGATGGTCTCGGCGAACGACTCGCCGGTGATGTTCTTGGTGGCCATAGAAGCCCTCCTCGTTTGTCGTAGTCGTTCAGTCGTTCAACGGCCTCCCGGCTCGGAACATTCCCGGCAGGGCAGATCTCAAACCGCCGCGGGCTCGTGCTCCCGGAGGTAGGCGCGGCCCGCGAACGCGATGACGATCGACGCGACGAGGGCCACGGCCGCCACAAAGAACGGCACGGGGGCGCCGAAATCCTCGCCGAGCTTCGTAGCAATATACGGGGCGAGGGCACCGCCCATCCACCGCACGAAGTTGTACCCCGCGCTTGCGACGGGGCGCGGCGAGTCGGAGACGCCCATCGCGAGCTCCGTGTAGACCGTGTTGTTCACGCCGAGGAGCGCGCCGGCGATGATCACGAGGACCACGACGGCCGGCACCGAGTGCGCGGCCGCCGCGAGGCCGAGGCCCGCGAGGTCGAGCGCGAGGAGCGCGAGCGTGCCCGTGAGCACGACGACATCCCCGAAGCGGACCTGGAGCGGTGGCGCGACGAACACCGAAGTGAGCGCGAGCGCCACGCCCCAGCCGAAGAAGACCGCGCCGATGCCGTACGCGTTCATGCCGAGGATGAATGGCGTGAACGCGAGCACCGTGAAGAAGCCGAAGTTGTAGAAGAAGGCGCTGCCCGCCGTCGTCCGCAGCCCCGCGTGGCCGAGCGCGCGGAGCGGCTCGCTGAGCCGCGTCTTCTGCGCGGGCACGGGGGTCTTGGGGAGGAGCGTCGCGAGCGCGATGAACGCGATCGCCATGAGGGTCGCCGTGCCGAAGAACGGCGCGCGCCACTGCCAGCCGCCCAGGAGGGCGCCCACGAGCGGGCCGAGGGAGATGCCGAGGCCCAGCGCGGCCTCATAGAGGATGATCGCGGTGGACGTGCCGCCGGACGCGACGCCCACGATCACCGCGAGCGCGGTCGCGACGAAGAGCGCGTTGCCGAGGCCCCAGCCGGCGCGGAAGCCCACGAGCTGCCACACCGAGCCGCTCGTGCCGGAGAGCGAGGCGAACACGACGATGAGCGCGAGGCCGATCAGGAGCGTCTTCTTTCCGCCGATCCGCGAGGACACGAAGCCCGTGACGAGCATCGCGACGGCGGTCACGAGGAAGTAGCTCGTGAACAGGAGCGAGACCTCGCTCGGGCTCGCCTCGAGGTTCGCGGCGATCGACGGCAGGATCGGGTCCACGAGCCCGATGCCCATGAACGCGAAGACGGCCGCCGCGGCCGTGGCCCAGACGGCCTTGGGCTGGCGGAAGAACGAGGCCTTCTCGGCCTCGAGCGTCAAGTGGACTGCGGTCTGAGCAGTCATGCGATGTGCTCCTTGTGGTTCGTGGCGGTGTGAAGCCGCTCGTTGATCTTGTCCATGGCCGGCAGGGCGGCGCGGAGGGCCTCGAGCTCGTCGGGGCCGAGGACGCCGAAG
>NZ_JBKZWT010000346.1:0-3664 GCF_047759905.1 Sinomonas sp. G460-2
CGCGAACGCCGTCACCGAGCCTCAGTGGCCGCGCGCCTGCTTCCGCCCCTCGGCCCGCGGCACGGCGAAATGGGTGAGCCTGGCGTCCTGCCCGTCGAGCTCGGCCCACGGCTTGTCGATCTCGAGCACGGCGAGCCCCGTCGTCGGGAAATGGCTCGCGGCGTCCATGTAGGCGTCCTGGTCTGACTCGCGCGACGCGAGGTGCAGTACGAGGTCCTGGACGCCGGGCATGTGCGCCACCACGAGAAGCGTCCGCACGGTGTCCGGGACGTGGTTGATGACCGAGAGCATCTGACCTGCTCCCGAGGCGTAGAGGCCCGACTCGAGCTTGGGCGTGGGCGCTAAGTCGCCGAGCTGGCCGCACACCCACGTGGTCGTCTGCCGCGTGCGGAGCGCCACCGAGCACAGGATGAAGTCCGGCACCACCTTGTTGGCGAGCAGCCACTTCCCGGCCTCGGGCGCGTCCGCATGGCCCCGTTCCGCGAGCGGACGGTCCACGTCCGGAACCCCGACGGGCCACGCCGCCTTCGAATGCCGCAGGACGACGAGCCGCTTCACGTGGTGCTTGCTCATGGAGCAAGCGTAGGCCAGAGCTAGATGGAGTACTCCGGCGCCGCCCAGACGACGACCTCGGGGTGCTCGTAGAAGCGGTAGCCCTGTCCGCGCACCGTGCGCACGGTGTTGGCGAGGCGCCCGAGCTTCGAGCGGAGGCGGCGGATGTGGACGTCGATGGTGCGCTCGTTGGGAACCTCTTCGGCGTTCTTCCAGAGGTTCTCGAGGAGCTCCTCGCGGCTCACCGTGCGCGTGCCGTTCTCGACGAGGTAGTTCAGGAGCTCGAACTCCTTGAACGTGAGGTTGAGGGTCGCGCCGTCGAGGTGCACCTCACGCCGTGCAAGGTCGATGAGCACGCCGCTCGGGCGGTTGTCGCTCAACTGCGCGGGGCGCGGCTCCGGTCGGGGCCGGCTGCCGATGGTCGGGTCGCCGAACGTCGAACGGACGACGTCGAGCGGGCTTCCCGGGGCGCCTGACGGGGCGACGGCGACCGCGGCGTAGCTTTCGACGCCCGGAACGAGGTTCTGCGCGTAGGCGCGGATCTCCTGGGCGATGCGAGCGATCGAGGAGCCGGCCGCCGCGGCCTGCTCCTCGGAGATGCCGACGTAGAGCACGAAACCGTGGGCCACGGTATCCGACGCGACGGAGCGGACAGGCTCCGTGCTGGGCGCGACGACGGGGGTCGGCGCGGTCATCGGGGAGTAGTCGTCCGCGACGGGGCGCAGCGGGCGCGCGCCGTAGGGTTCGGGCTGCGCGTTCGCGCGGCCTCCGAAAGGCTGGCGGACGGCAGCGGCCTGAGCGCGCTGGGCGTTGCGGACAGAGATGTGGACGTATCCGGATGCAACCGACATGGAGTGCTGACCTCGTGTGTGACTAGCCGGGGAGGCTTCGAATGCTGAACAGGTTGAGCGAAGAGCTAAGTGCTGGGGGTGGCGCAGTCAGCTATGCATTCGACAACGGCACATGGACCGACCGGCAGGTAAGCCGGAGCGGAATTCTGCCACTGCAGGAGCCGTTGAGTTCTTGTTCACACTGGGAGTGTCCCCCGTAACAATGGCTACAGGCAAGTAACAAAGCCCGGACCGTCTCACATCGTGAGAAATCGGCTTCGATTGTGATAGATCTCACGATTCGGCGCTCGCCAGATGTGAATCGCTTTTTTCATATGCCCGGCCCATTTTGGCCCCCTCGCCGAAGATTGTTCGGCGAGCAGCTCAAATCGGAGGGCTGATCAACTCCCATATCACGCGTCTCACGATATGGACATTGCATCAGTCAACGACGGGCCGCAGGGCCGCTCCCCGAGGTCACGCTCCCTTCGCACCCTACCGAGACCGGGGCCGCTCGGATGCAATCCGCTGTTACCCAAATGTGACAAACAACCGAGAGTCCCGTACGGTGGTTTGAGTGCGCGGGAGACCCTGCGCGACCTTGGGTGCCGCCCGCCGAGCTCTGCCGGTGCCCCGAGGGACTCGAAGGCAGAGACGGAGGACCCAATCGGCCGCCCTGTGGCCCGCTTAGCGCGGGTCGCGGCCCGGGGTGAAGCCCACGCCATCAGGCGGGGCCGGATGGCTCGCATCCGAACCCGGCAGCTAACTTCGCAGGCGCTAACGAGAGGCCTTTTGCGTGAGCAAAACCATGTCCTCGGGCACGCCTGTGCGTGTGCGCGGCCGCCATCGTGCGGAATCCCCCCGCCGCCTTGCCCGCATCAACGCCGGAACCACTTCCGGCGGCCGCTACCGCAATGCGGTCGTCGCCGCCTCCCTCGGAATCGTCGCCGCCTTCAGCGGTGGCGCTGCCGCGGGCGGAATGGTCCCAGCCTCTTCGACGGACGCGATCGCTGGCTCTGGACCGCAGGTCAGCGCGACGACCGATGCCCGGGTCGATTTCATCCGCCCCACGATCAACTCGGTCTCCAAGGCCCAGTCCGATCAGCAGACCAAGGACGCCGCGGCCGCCGCAAAGGCCGAGCTCCTCAAGACCCAGCCGGTCAACGACCCTGCCGGGGCGCAGGCCTACGCCTCGAGCCAGCTCGCGAAGTTCGGCTGGGGCCAGGACCAGATGCAGGCCCTCATCACGCTGTGGAACCGCGAGTCCAACTGGACGACGACGGCCACCAACTCGAGCAGCGGCGCCTACGGGATCGCTCAGTCGCTGCCCGGCAGCAAGATGAACTCCGCCGGAGACGACTGGCAGACCAACTACCGCACCCAGATCGACTGGGGCCTCGGCTACATCAAGGACCGCTACGGCTCCCCCGCGAACGCCCTCGCGTTCCACTACGCGCACAGCTGGTACTGATCGGCAGGCGCCTTTCCCGGCACCTGGGCGACGACCGCCGACGGCGCCGCTCCCCGCAGTGGGGAGCGGCGCCGTCGTTCGTCGTGGCCCGGGGCGGACGGACTGGGCCTTGGGGGCGACGGACGGCACCTTGGCAGGCCCGGCGCGTTCCGTTCGCGGCGTGTGCTGCCCTGAGCCGCTTCTGCGTGGGGAATTTCCTACGGAGAAGCGGCTTTGGGCCGCAGTTGTTGCGCGCTAGTGGCTCTGGCCGGGCTAGTTAGTCTGACCCGAGGTGCTCGTCGTGGGCGTGATAAGGATGCTCAGCGCCGCGTTACCGTTCTTGAGGGCGGTGACGCGCACGGTCTGGCCGGTCGCGAGGCTCGGAGTCGAGGACGAGGATGACCCCGAGCCCGAGCCCTGCGAGCGGCTTCCGCGCGCGGCGAAGCTCGCGACCGTGGTGTCGGAGGAGATCGCGTACGTCTGGACGTACCCGTCGGCGCTCTTGACCGTGATCTGGCTGCTTGAGACGGCGGTGACGGTGCCCGTCTGCTCGAGCTCCGTGACGTACTGGCCGTTGCGCTGGACCACATACTCGCCGTGCACAGCCTGACCGGCCGCGCCGACGCCGGTGTTGCCGGGGCCTGCGAATCCACCCGCGCCGTTTTGACCCGTACCGTTCTGGCCAGGGGCGTTCTGGCCGGTCCCGTTCTGGCCAGCGCCGCCCTGGCCTGGGGCACCGTTGCCGAGCCCCTGGCCTGCGGCGTTGGAATCGTTCGAGTTGGCTTTCGTCGCGGCGTAGACCGCGGCGCCTGCGCCACCGGCGACGACCACC
>NZ_JBKZWT010000347.1:0-3650 GCF_047759905.1 Sinomonas sp. G460-2
AAGGGCGGACGACGGCGGGAAGACCGAGAAGGGGTCGGCCGCGGCCGGGCCTGCCATCACCGAGAAGAGGAGCGCGGCGTCGGCTGCCGTGCGGCCCATGGGGCCGGCGACGCCAAGGGGGAAGAATGCGTTGGTGCCGTCCGTGTTGGGGACGCGGCCGGGCGTGGGGCGGAGCCCCACGACGTTGCAGAACGACGCCGGGTTGCGAAGCGAGCCGCCCATGTCGCTTCCGTCCGCGATCGGCTGGAAGCCGGAGGCGAGGGCGGCCGCTGCGCCGCCGCTGCTCCCGCCCGCCGACTTGTTCGGATCGTAGGGGTTGCGGGTCACGCCGAACACGCGGTTGAACGTGTGCGAGCCCGCCGCGTGTTCGGGGACGTTCGTCTTGCCGAGGCGGATCGCCCCGGCGTCGAGGATCCGCTGGACATGGAGGTCGTTCACCGCGGGAACGAAGTCCTTCGTGCGCGGGTGGCCGAACGTCGTGCGGAGGCCGGCCGTGAGGGCCGTGTCCTTGAAGGCGATCGGGAGGCCGTGGAGCGGGCCGATGGGCTCGCCCACCGCGAGCTTGCGGTCGGCCGCGGCCGCGGACTCGCGGGCACCCTCCTCGTCGAGGGTCACGATCGCGTTGACCAGAGGGTTGAGCCGGCGGATCTGGTCGAGGTGGGCTTCGAGCACCTCGACGGCCGAGATCTCCCGCGACCGCAGGAGCGTGGCTAGCTCGACCGCCCCGGTGTACACCAACTCGTTCGTCATGAGTCATCTTGCTTTCATTGAGATTCGATTTGAGTCATTCATAAGCTCTCAGTGGAGACAATGAACCACGATAGTGGCACGAATCACGTTTGGCTAGGGGCGAGGGTGGGGGTGGCTCGTGCCGACGTCGATCGCCTTGGATGCGCCACATTACGGAAGATGAACGTTCGCTAATTTCTCCTATGGGGGACTTGCGGTGTACGTTCCTCTTGCCGAGTAAGGCTTGCCTAAGCCCTGCTCCCGGGCCTCGCACCCCAACATTCTCTTTCCCCGCCCTCCCGCCCTACGCCCCGAAAGGCCCACCCATGCAGTACTGGAAGTCGTTGAGTGTCGTGAGTGCCGGAGCCATGGCAGCTCTCATGCTGGCCGGATGCTCCGGGGCCTCGACCCCGTCCGCATCGTCGTCGGACTCCGGTGACGCCGGAACGACCATCACGGTCTACAACGCCCAGCACGAGGAGCTGACCTCGGCCTGGGTCGCCGCGTTCACGAAGCAGACGGGCATCAAGGTGAACCTCCGCAACGGCGAGGACCCGGAGATGGCCAACCAGATCATCCAGGAGGGCAAGGCCTCGCCTGCAGACGTCTTCCTGACCGAGAACTCGCCCGGCATGGACCAGGTCGAGAACGCCCACCTGCTCGCCAAGCTCGACCAGTCAACGCTCGATCAGGTGCCGTCGAAGTACCGCCCCGCTGCGGGCGACTGGACGGGCATCGCGGCCCGCTCGACCGTCCTCGCCTACAACAAGACGAAGCTGACGGAGGCGCAGATGCCGAAGTCGCTCATGGACCTCGCCGACCCGTCGTGGAAGGACAAGATCGGCGCCTCGACCGGCGGGGCCGACTTCCAGGCGATCGTGAGCGCGCTGTTCCAGCTCAAGGGCAGCGACGCGACGCTCGCGTGGCTCAAGGGCATCAAGGGCAACGTCCACACGTATCAGGACGACACCCCCGTCCTCGCGGCCGTCAACAAGGGCGACATCGAGGCCGGGATCCTGTACCACTACTACTCGTTCGTAGACCAGGCAGACACCGGCGAGAACAGCAACAACGTGGCCCTGCACTACTTCAAGAACCAGGATCCGGGCGCGTTCGTCAGCGTCTCCGGCGGTGCAGTCCTCGCCTCGAGCAAGCACCAGGCCCAGGCGCAGAAGTTCATCGCGTTCATCACGTCGAAGGCGGGCCAGGAGGTCCTCGAGAACGGGAAGTCGTTCGAGTACACGGTCGGCTCCAACGTCCCGGCGAACGCGAAGCTCGTCCCGCTCTCCGACCTCCAGACGCCAACCGTCGATCCCGGGACCCTCAACGGCCCCCAGGTCAACGACCTCATGACGAAGGCTGGTCTCCTCTAGCGCCCAGGCATCCGCACGCCGCCGCGCTTGTACGCGTGCACCACGAGCGAGCTGCGCAACGCGAGCGCCCGCGCCGCCCACGGCGAGGACGTCACGAAGTCGCGCAGCTCGCTGAGGCTCGCGAGCGTGACGTTGACCATGAGCTGGAACTCGCCCATGGCCATGACCGCGTAGCGGACGCCGGGCTCGGCGGCGACGAGGCTGCCCACCTCGGCCACCTCGTTCGGCGCCGTGCGGATCCACACGACCGCCTCGATGGGCAGCCCGATGTCCGCGGGTTCGACGATCGCCCGGACGCTGAGGTTGCCCTCCTCGAAGAGGGAGGCGAGCCGGCGCCGCACGGCCGGGGCCGAGAGCTCGACGGCGTCACACAGCTCCGCCATGGGAACGCGGCCGTCCGCGACGAGCATGCGCACTAGGGCGGAATCGACGTCATCGAGCACGAGGCTCGCGCTCGGGCGCAGCTGCGGCGTCGGCACGTCGTGGAGCTCCTCGACCTCGCTCTGGGTGATCGGGCCCGGGTGCCACTCGGCGACCGTCCGGAAGTACTCCATGACGGGGGACGCGTCGACCTGGACCACGCCGTCGAGCGCGGGTAGCTCCTCGAGCACGAGGGTCGAGAGCCGCCCCGGGCGGGCCTGCACCTCCATGACGAGCCGCGTGGGGCCGGTCACGGCGTAGAGGAACGTCGCGTCCGGGTCCGCGGCGAGCGATTCGGCGATCGCGGCGAGCCGTGACGGCTCGCACTGGACCTCGACGACGTGTGTCGGTCCGAGCGTCACGAGCCCCGCGACGCGGACGGTGCCCGATTCGAGGAGCGCGAGCCCGCGGCGCGTGACCGTGCGGAACGGCTCGCCGAGCACGTCCGCGATGCGGCGCCACGAGGCGCGTCCGTTGACCTGGAGGGCGGCGACGATCCGCCGGTCCAGTTCGTCGAGTTCGCGCGGGGGCGCCGTCGTGACCACGTACCGATTATGCCGGGTCAGCCCTCGCCGACGAGGATCACGGCCTTGCCGCTCACGCGGCCCGCGGCGAGGTCGTCGAGCGCGGCCCCGGCCTCCGCCAGCCGGTAGGTTCGTGTGATGGCGGGACGCAGGCTACCCTCGCCGACCGCCGCAGCGAGGGCCGCGAGGTCCGTGCGGTTCGTGCGGCCGAACATGCCGCCCATGTGCTGGCCCACAAACGGGGTGAGGAGCAGGGCCCGGAGCTGCCGGTCGAGCCCGCCCGTGAGCGGCCCGCCCGCCTCGCCACCGACGATCACGAGCCGGCCGCGCGGGGCCAGAGCCCGGCGGAGCACCGCGAGGGGCCGGTTCCCCGCGATGTCGAGCACCACGTCGTACCGCCCTCCCCGCGCGTCGATCTCCTCGGTCCGGTAGTCGATGACGTCCCGCGCGCCGAGGGCCATGACGAAGTCGCGCTTCGCGCCGCTCGCCACCCCGGTGACGTCTGCGCCCGCGGCCACAGCGAGCTGGACCGCGAACGATCCCACGCCGCCGGACGCCCCGATTACGAGGACGCGCTCGCCCGAGACCACACGAGCCACGTCCG
>NZ_JBKZWT010000348.1:0-3645 GCF_047759905.1 Sinomonas sp. G460-2
CCGGGCCTGCGCGCGCAACCTTCGCAACCCTCGCGTTAACCAAGGCTTCCCCTTTCCGTCACGGCGTTTCCGCCATCTCGTTAGGAACCGCACCGACCGTGGAAGCGTGAGGATAGCGATAGTTGCCGAATCGTTCCTTCCGCAGATGAACGGCGTGACCCACTCAGTCCTGCGGGTCCTTGACCATCTCCAGGAGCGTGGCGACGAGGTCCTTGTGATCGCCCCCGCCGGCGATGGCGCGCCCGGCCCCGAGTACGTTTCCGGTGCTCTCGTGCGCCGCCTCCCGGCGATGCCGATGGCCGGGTACGCCAAGGTCCGCGTCGCGTTCGGGGCCGTCCCGAAAGTCAAGCGCATCCTGAGAAAGTTTGCGCCCGACGTCGTCCACCTCGCCTCCCCGTTCGAGCTCGGCTGGCGCGCCGTCCGCGCCGCCCACAGCCTCGGCATCCCCACTGTGGCGATCTACCAGACCGAGGTCCCGAGCTACGCGGCCCGGTACGGCGTCCCGTTCCTCGAGAACTGGGCGTGGCAGCGGGTCGAGAAGATCCACCTCCTCTCGGACCGCACCCTCGCGCCGTCGTCGTTCGCGATCAACCAGCTGCGCGGGCGCGGCATCTTCGACGTCGAAATGTGGCGCCGCGGCGTCGACACCCAGCGTTTCCACCCGTCAAAGCGCGACGCCGCGTGGCGGGCTTCCATCGCTGGAGTTGCCCCCGACGGGACTCCCCGCAGGATCATCGGCTACGTGGGCCGCCTCGCCGCCGAGAAGCAGGTCGAGGACCTCCGCGTGCTCGCCGACCTGCCGAACACGAAGCTCGTGATCGTGGGCGACGGGCCGCTGCGCCCGACCCTCGAGGCCCAGCTCCCGTCGGCGTACTTCGCGGGCTTCCAGGGGGGCGAAGACCTGGCCCGGCTCGTGGCGAGCTTCGACCTGTTCGTCCACCCGGGCGAGTTCGAGACGTTCTGCCAGACCATCCAGGAGGCCATGGCGTCCGGCGTGCCGGTCGTCGCGACCGGCCGCGGCGGGCCCCTCGACCTCGTGGACAACTCCAAGACCGGCTGGCTCTACACGCCCGGCCAGCTCAACGAGCTGCGCTCCTACGTGCAGGACCTCATCGGCGACGACGCGAAGCGTGCCGCGTTCGCCGAGGCGGCCCTGCAGAGCGTCCAGGGCCGCACGTGGTCCTCGATCTGCGACCAGCTCGTGCGCCACTACGAAGACGTCATCGCGGCCCGCGCGCCGCTCGCCCTCGCCTGACCTGAAAGGACCCACATGAAGATCTCGGTCATCGGATGCGGCTACCTCGGAGCGGTCCACGCCGCGACGCTGGCGTCGATGGGTCACGATGTGGTGGGAATCGACACTGATGCCGAGAAGGTGGGACACCTCTCGCGCGGCTTCGCACCGTTCTACGAGCCCGGCCTCGAGGAGCTCCTCGCCGACGGGCGCACCAACAACCGGCTCACGTTCTCCACCGACATGGACCTCGTCGCGGACTGCGACGTGCACTTCCTGTGCGTCGGGACGCCGCAGTCGAAGACGAGCGAGCTCGCGGACCTGACGTACCTCGAGTCGGCCACGCGCTCACTCGCCGATCGCGCGCGGGCGGGCTCCGTCGTCGTCGGCAAGTCCACCGTCCCGGTGGGGACGGTCCACCGGGTGCGCGAGTGGCTCGCGCAGGCCGACGTCGAGCTCGCGTGGAACCCCGAGTTCCTGCGGCAGGGCACGGCCGTGAAGGATTCGCTCGTGCCGGACCGCCTCGTGTACGGCGTGGACGGGGCCGAGCCCGGCGCGGGGAGCGCGACAGCCGCCAACACGATCCGCGTGATCGACGAAGTCTACGCGCCCCTCCTCCACGCGGGAGTCCCGCGCATCGTGTGCAACTTCGCGACGGCGGAGCTCATCAAGTCGGCCGCGAACGCGTATCTCGCCACGAAGCTCTCCTACATCAACGCGATGGCCGAACTGTGCGACGCGGCCGGCGCCGACGTCACGCAGCTCTCCGCCGCGATGGGCCTCGACCCGCGCATCGGCCAGCGATACCTCGCCGCGGGGCTCGGCTTCGGCGGGGGCTGCCTCCCCAAGGACATCCGCTCGTTCCGGGCCCAGGCCCGCGAGCTCGCGGTCGGCTCGGTCGACGCGTGGATGGGCCTCGTGGACCAGATCAACATCAACCAGCGCGGGCGCGTCGCCGCGATGACCGCGGAGCTGTGCGGCGGCTCCGTCGCGGGCCGCCGCGTGGCGGTGCTCGGGGCGGCGTTCAAGCCGGACACCGACGACATCCGCGACTCCCCCGCACTCGACGTCGCGCTCCAGCTCGCCGAGGCGGGCGCCCACGTGGTCGTGACGGACCCGAAGGCCATCAACAACGCGTGGATGCGCTACCCGCAGCTGCAGTTCGAGCGGTCGGCCGCGACCGCGTGCGAGGGCGCCGAGGCGGTCCTGCTGCTCACCGAGTGGGCCGAGTATCGCGGGCTCAACCCGTTCGAGCTCGCCGAGATCGTGGCGCGGCCCGTCATGGTCGACGCGCGGAACGTCCTGGATCGCGAGGCGTGGACGGCCGCTGGCTGGACCCTCGTGGGCCTCGGCACGGGCGACGTCGCGCCCGCGGCGCGGGAGGCCACGACCGCCCTGTAGGGCGGCGCACTCTTCCCGCGAGAGCGCACGTTTGCCGCGAGAGCGCACGTTCCACAGCGTCGCAATGTGCGCACTCGCACCCACCGTGCGCTTTCGCGCACACAGTGCGTTCTCAAGCCGCGGCCCGCTGGGTTGTCGGGCCTGCGTGGGAGGATTGCAGCGTGTCCCTCTCCGCCGTGCCTCAGCCCGGGCCGAACCCCGCCGACCTGCCGATGGTCGACGTGCCGGGGCTCATCCGCGCGGTAGGCCCGGCGACCATCGCGCGTGCCACGGCGTATGCGCGGGGCGGTCACGTCTTGAATCTTGACTGGGACGCGGAGACGGGAGCGCTCTCGGCGCAGGTCCAGGGCAGCGAGGACGAACCGTACGAGTGCGTCGCCCGGATTCGCCGCGTCTCGGGCCGCGACGTGTTCGCGGGCGGCTGGTGCTCGTGCCCCGTCGCGAGCGACTGCAAGCACGTCCTAGCCGCGCTGCTCGTGGCCAACGAGCAGACGGTCCGCGCGCGCATGGGCCTGGCAGCGCAGACCCCCGCCCTCCCCTCCACGGCCCCCACGCAACCCGCGTGGCGCGCGGCCCTCGCCGAAATCCTCGCCCCGAGCGCGGCGGTGCGCCCCACCCGCGAGACGCCGCTCGGTCTTCAGTTCGAGCTCCGCGACCTCGACGGCGAGGCACGCAAGCGCTTCGGCGCGGCCTACGCGCGGCAGCGCCGCGAGGGCACGAAGCTCGGGATCCGGCCCGTGAGCTTCAACCCCGGCACAGGCCGCTGGGGAAAGGGCACGCTGAGCTGGCAGACGTTCGCGCGGCGCGACCACCATGGCCAGTACAAGCCCGCGCAGTTCCGCGTGCTGCAACAGCTCCAGCCGCTCCAGCTCTCCGACGGCGGCGACCACTGGCGCGGCCCGGACTCGTGGATCTATCTCGACGACTTCGCGAGCCCGCTTCTGTGGGCGGTCCTCGCCGACGCGAAGGCGGCGGGGGTCGCGCTCGTGGCGCCGCGGAAGAACGGCCGC
>NZ_JBKZWT010000349.1:0-3639 GCF_047759905.1 Sinomonas sp. G460-2
GCGCGCGAGACGATCGCGGGGTTCTGAGCTCTGCGCCGCCGGAGAGCTGCTGTGCTGGCTAGACCTTCGCGCCCGCGTAGCCGTTCTGCCGCCAAGCCTCGTAGACGGCGATCGAGGCGGAGTTCGCGAGGTTGAGGGAGCGGCGCGCGGGCACCATGGGCAGCCGCACGCGCGCCGTGACACGGGGGTCCGCGAGCACTTCAGCGGGGAGGCCCACCGATTCGGGGCCGAAGAACAGGACGTCGCCGGGCCCGTACGCGATCTCGGCGTACGGCGTGTCCCCGTGCGACGTGAACGCGAAGACGCGCGCGGGCAGGAGGGCCGCGAAGGCCTCGTCGAGCGTCTTGTGCACGGTCACGACGGCGAGGTCGTGGTAGTCGAGGCCGGCCCTGCGGAGCTTGGCATCCTCGAAATCGAAGCCGAGTGGTTCGACGAGGTGGAGCTCGGAGCCCGTCACCGCTGCGAGGCGGATGGCGTTGCCCGTGTTGCCCGGGATTTCGGGGGCGTAGAAGAGGATGCGAAACACGCACTCCATCCTAGTGACAGGCCGCGCGGCAAGGATCTCTCGTCGCCGGCCGCGCCAGCCCAGCTCAGTGCAGCCCCGTGAGCAGCCGCGCGAGCGCCGGGACGTAGACGACGTTGGGCTGCGGCCCGGACGCGAGGAAGAACTTGAGCTCCCGGACAAACTTCGAGCCGTTGAGAGGCTCGATCCCCGAGGTGACGCTGCGGTGCACGTCGATGACAGGCTGGTGGAGGCTCGAATCCGG
This sequence comes from Sinomonas sp. G460-2, assembly GCF_047759905.1. Taxonomy (NCBI): domain Bacteria; kingdom Bacillati; phylum Actinomycetota; class Actinomycetes; order Micrococcales; family Micrococcaceae; genus Sinomonas; species Sinomonas sp. G460-2. Next base: position 768 of record NZ_JBKZWT010000349.1, read on the forward strand.
CGTCTGCGCGAGGAGGAAGCCCTGAACGTTGAGCTCAGGGAACACTTCCTGGAACAGACGGACCTGCCCGCCCACGAGCGGCGGGACCGCGCCGCGACCTCCCTGCAGGAGTTGGGCGCCGTCCCAGGCGTAGTTCCCCACGGGCACGAGCATCGAGTCGATGATGGCGAGCCGATACCCCGCGAGCACCGCGTGCGCGATGTAGGTCCCCCCGCCCGCGCCGGCGGGTGAGTGGAGTCCGTTGAGGAGCCGCGCGGAGGGGATCTCGGCGAGGATGTGGCGCTGGATGAGGGCGGCCGTGCGCTGCTCGCGCTGGATGCGGGCGGCCGCGCCGAATACCCCGCGGCGGCGCGGCTCGCCATGTTCGCGCCGCGCGGCGGTTTGTGCGGGGATGAGCGGCACGACGCCGTCCCTGAAGGGCGGCTCGTAGACCGCGGATTCGGCGGCGAGGTTGCGCTGTGGCCTCCCCGCGCCGGGTCTTCCGGCGCCCGATGTCCCGGCTGCCGATCCGCGGCGCGCGGAGAATCCAAAGGGATCGAACCCTGGTGCCCCCTCGCCGGGGCGCGCGGACGACGGCGGGTGCGCCCCGCCGTCGTCCGTCCCACCGGTGCCCGGGCTCCAGGGGCTTCCGGCGGGCTCCCGCTGTGGGAAGGAGGAAAAGTAGCTGCGGTCGTAGGCCTCGCGACGCTTGGGGTCGGAGAGGACCTCGTAGGCGAGGGTCACGCGGTGGAACTCCGCGGGATCCCCGCCGTGGTCAGGGTGATGAGTTCGGGCCGCGCGGCGGTACGCCGCCTTGATCTCCTGGGCGGTCGCGGTGACGGAGACGCCGAGCACCTCGTAGTGAGAGGGGATGGGCGGCGTCATGGATCAATCCTAAGAGGCGCCGCCTGCCTCCTGGCGCGGGCGCTCCGGTGCCGCTGGCCTCCTCCGCGGCCCTCAGGCTCCGGGCCCTCAGGCGCCGCGCCCTCAGGTGCCCGGGCCTCACGCTCCCGGCCTTGACGCTCCCGGCCTCAGGCTCTCCGGGTGGCGAGTCGGTTGAGCGCGAGGGCGGCCACGAGGAGACCGAAGTCGCGGAGCGCGACGTCGTAGAAGTGACCGAGGACCACGAGGTTCACGATGATCCCGAGGAGCCACAGCGCCACGATGGCGGAGCCCCAGCGGGGCACGACGGCCACGAGCACGCCCGCGACGATCTCGATGACGCCCACTCCGTACATGAACATCTGCGGCGTCACGGGGATGACGTTCGTCGCGACAGGCGCGAGGTAGCTGGGCCAGAAGGTCAGGAAGTTGAAGAACTTGTCGAGGCCGAACAGGATCGGGGCGACCGTGAAGATGGTGCGCAGCATTACATAGGCCTGGCCGGCGCCGCTCAGGGTGGCTGCACCGGCGCGACGGGCGGGAACTCGGGCGTCGCCGTGGGTCGAGGCGGAAGACATAGCAGGACTCCTCTCCAAAATTGGTACTTGTGATTTTAGTCTCGGGCGAGATCTAAAACAATGGATCAAGGTTTTGGATTTACACTGGACCCATGGCAACCACCGCGTGGTCCCGTCGCGTTTCCGCTGTCGCGTCACTGGGCGACCGGACGCGCCGGGCGCTCTTCGACTTCATCCGAGCGGCGGGCCGGCCGGTCGGGCGCGACGAGGTCGCTGCGGCCGTCGGCCTGACGCGGGGGGCGGCGGCCGCGCAGCTCGACCGGCTCGCCGAGGAGGGAATCCTCACCGTCACGTTCGCCAAGCCCGGAGCCGGAGGCCCGGGCACGGGCCGACCCTCCAAGTTCTACTCGCTCGCCATGACCGAGGTGGTCGCGTCCGTGCCGGAGCGCAGCTACGAGCTCGCGGGCAAGCTCATGGCCCAGGCCGCTGAGCGGTCCATGAACCACGGCGTCCCCGTGGCCGAGTCATTGCGTGAGGTGGGGCACGAGGCCGGCGAGGCGCTCGGTCGGCACCACGGAAGCATCGAGGCCGTGCTCGACGCGACTGGCTATGCGCCCGTGCCGGGGGCGGAAGGTGACGCGATCGAGCTCGCCAATTGCCCCTTCCACCGGCTGGCGCGCGATCATCGCGAGGTCGTGTGCACCCTGAGCGCGGCGTTGCTCGAGGGCGCGCTCGTCGGCTGCGCTGACACGGACCGCGGCGTCGAGCCGCTCGATCCGACCGACGGCGCGCGCGAATGCTGCGCGCGGATCGTTCACCGCACAACCCGTGGGGATTCCCTGCCGTCCTACAGTTGAAGGGTGCCCGTGTACCTCGACCATGCCGCCACGACACCCGTGACACCGCACGCCCTCGCCGCGTACTCAGAGCAGGCGGCGCTGGGCGGCAACCCGTCGTCGCTCCACGCCTCGGGCCAGCGCGCCCGCCGGGCACTTGAGGACGCGCGGGAGAAGCTTGCCGCGACGCTCGGGGCGCACCCGTCGGAGGTCGTCTTCACGTCGGGCGGAACCGAGGCGGACAACCTCGCGGTGAAGGGCCTGTTCTGGGCTCGCCGCGGCGCCGACCCGCGCCGCACGCGGATCCTCTGCTCGAGCGTCGAACACCACGCGGTCATGGACGCGGTCGAATGGCTCGAACGGCACGAGGGCGCCGAGGTCGTGTGGCTCCCGTGCGATCCCGACGGCGTCACAAGCGCGGCCGCCGTCCGCGCCGAGCTCGCACGGGATCCCGAGACGGTGGCCCTCGTGACGGTCATGTGGGCGAACAACGAGGTCGGCGCCATCCAGCCGATCCCCGAAATCGTCGAGGCCGCCACCCAACATGGCATCCCCGTCCACTCGGACGCCGTCCAGGCGTTCGGCCATCTCCCTGTCGACTTCGCGGCGTCCGGCCTCGCGACGCTCGCGGTGAGCGGGCACAAGATCGGCGCCCCT
>NZ_JBKZWT010000035.1:0-21873 GCF_047759905.1 Sinomonas sp. G460-2
CCTTCCGGGGCGTCGCGTCGCTCCAGGTCGCCGCGGCCATCCCGGCGCCTGCGTGGTCGGGCTTCGACATCCCGCTCCCGTGGGGCTCCCTCAAGATTCACGCGTACGCGCTGTGCATCCTCCTCGGCATCGTCGTCGCCCTATGGCTCACCATGAGCCGGTGGCGGGCCCGCGGCGGCGCGGCGGACGCGATCTGGGACATCGCCATCTGGGCGATCCCCGCGGGGATCATCGGCGGCCGGCTCTACCACGTGTTCTCGTCGCCCGACCGCTACTTCGGCCCGGGCTACAACGGCACGGGAGATCTGTGGGCGATCCCCAGGATCTGGGAGGGCGGTCTCGGGATCTGGGGCGCCGTCGTGCTCGGCGCGGCGGGTGCCTGGATCGGCTGCCGCCGCTCGGGCGTGCGGCTCACGGCTTTCATGGACGCGGCCGCCCCCGGCCTCCTCCTTGCCCAGGCGATCGGACGCTGGGGCAACTACTTCAACCAAGAGCTCTTCGGCGGCCCAACCACGCTTCCCTGGGGTCTTCAGGTCGACCCGACGAGCCCCAACTTCCCGGCCGGGTTCGCCGCTGGCACGCTCTTCCACCCGACGTTCCTGTACGAGTCGCTGTGGGACGTCATCGGGGTCATCCTCATGCTCCTTCTCGACAGCAGGGTGCGCTTGCGCGGCGGCCGACTGTTCTGGTTCTACGCGGGCTTCTACACGATCGGCCGCGTCGGGATCGAGGCGCTGCGCATCGACCCCGCCGAGCAGATCACCCTCTTCGGGGTCACCACCCGTCTCAACGTCTGGACGAGCATCTTCGTGTTCGTGCTGGCCGTCGTCGTCTTCCTCGCGCTCAGCGCACTGCGGGGGCGCGAGGTTGACACGGTGTGGCTCCGCGGGCGCGAACCGATCGCCGAGGCGTCGCCCGGCGATTCCGCGGCTGTTGCGGACGACGGCGCGAGCGAGCCTGCCGAGGGGGCGGCCGAACCCGCCGTGGGCGCCTCGGAGACGGCCGACGGCGGCGCCGAATCGGGGCGCGAAGCGGAGCCTATCCAGCATCCGGACTCGGCCGTCTCGCCATACGGCGACCATGGTAAGGTTGCGTCACACCGAGCCGGCCTCGATGAGCCGCGTCCCGCATCTCAGGACGCGCTGCATTCAGCGGAGGACGACGGCAAGTAGGGCTCAGGCCTGCCTCGCCAACGCACCGGGCCACCGCCCGCGCGCAGCTCGCTCCACAAAGGCGTGGATCACAGGCCGCTCAAGCCCCGTGCCGCCGGCCACTGTGGGTTGGTTCCCCGACGCTGTTCGACGGCGCGGCGCCCACCCTACAATTTCCAGTAATCAGCGCCGTGCTGGGTCAGTCGTGGCCAGCAACGCGGGGCCAACGTTGTCCCCTGTCGCTACATCGATCAGGAGGAAGGACGTTACGTCATGACTCACCCGGCACACGGCACCGCCGTCGAGCTCAGGTCAGGAGGGGTCGCCTCGCCGTTCGAGCGGTTCTCGGCCCTTCCCCCTTCGGCCGGTCTCTACCGTGCGGATCAGGAGAAGGACGCGTGCGGTCTCGCGATCGTCGCGACGCTCCGCGGCGAGGGCGGGCATGACATTGTCGACGCCGCGCTCCACGCCCTCCGCTCGCTCGAGCACCGCGGCGCCGTCGGCGCCGACGAGGGCACGGGCGACGGCGCAGGCATTCTCCTGCAGGTCCCGGACGAATTCTTCCGTGCAGCGGTCGACTTCGAGCTTCCTGCGCTCGGGCAGTACGCCGTCGGCATCGCGTTCCTCCCCGCTGAGGACCGCGAGGACGCCGCGGCGCGCGCCGGCATCGAGGCCCTCGCCGAGTCGGAGGGCCTCACGGTCCTCGGCTGGCGCGAGGTCCCGATCGTCGCCGAGCTCGTGGGTGCGATGGCCCGCGCCTGCATGCCGCGCTTCGCGCAGCCGTTCTTCGGCTCGGCGACGGGAGAGCAGCTCGACCGCAACGATCTCGACGCCCGCGCGTGGCGCATCCGCAAGCGCGCGCAGAACAAGCACGGTGTCTACTTCCCGTCGCTTTCGTCGCGCACGATCGTGTACAAGGGCATGCTCACCACGGCCCAGCTCGAGCCGTTCTACCCTGACCTCTCCGACGACCGCTTCACCACCAAGCTCGCGATCGTCCACTCGCGCTTCTCGACGAACACGTTCCCGTCGTGGCCGCTCGCCCAGCCATTCCGCACGATCGCGCACAACGGCGAGATCAACACGGTCAAGGGCAACCGCAACTGGATGCGCGCGCGCCAGTCGCAGCTCGCGAACCCCCTCCTGGGCGAGGTTCCCGAGGAGCTGTTCCCGATCTGCACGCCCGGCGCCTCGGACTCGGCCTCCTTCGACGAGGTCGCCGAGCTCCTGTGGCTCTCGGGCCGCCCGATCACGCACTCGATCATGATGATGATCCCCGAGGCGTGGGAGAACCACGCGACGATGGATCCCGCGCGGCGCGCCTTCTACGAGTACCACTCGCTCCTGATGGAGCCGTGGGACGGCCCGGCGGCCGTCTCGTTCACGGACGGCACGCTCGTCGGCGCGACCCTCGACCGGAACGGGCTCCGCCCGTGCCGCTACTGGGTCACCGAGGACGGCCTCGTGGTGTTCGCGTCCGAGGTCGGCGTCGTCGACGTCGAGCCGGCCAAGGTCGTCAAGAAGGGCCGCGTCGCGCCTGGCAAGATGTTCGTCGTCGACACCGACGCGGGCCGCATCATCGACGACGCGGAGGTCAAGGCCGAGGTCGCCGCAGCCAACCCGTGGCAGGAGTGGCTCGACGAAAACGTGATCCGCCTCAAGGACCTCCCTGAGCGCGAGCACGTCATTCACACGCCGCAGTCGGTCAACGTGCGCCAGCGGACGTTCGGCTACACGCAGGAGGAGCTCCGCGTCCTCGTGGGGCCGATGGCCCGCACGGGCGCCGAGCCGATCGGCGCGATGGGCTCCGACACTCCGGTGGCCGTGCTGTCGAAGCGGCCGCGCCTCCTGTTCGACTACTTCGTGCAGTCGTTCGCCCAGGTGACCAACCCGCCGCTCGACGCGATCCGCGAGGAGCTCGTGACGAGCCTCAACGGCGCGATCGGGCCCAACGGCAATCTGTTGAGCATGGGCCAGGTCAAGGAGAAGCAGGTCATCCTGCCGTTCCCGGTGATCAACAACGATCAGCTCGCGAAGATCTCGAACATCGAGAACGACCGAGGCGACCGGATCTCGGTCAAGGTCCGCGGGCTCTACCGCCCCGAGGGCGGCGAGGCGGCACTCCGTTCGCGGCTCACGGAGATCTGTGAGCAGGTCTCGGGCGCGATCAACCGTGGCGTCCAGTACGTCGTGCTGTCCGACCGCGATTCGAACGCCCAGTGGGCGCCGATCCCGTCGCTCCTGCTCGTCTCCGCGGTCCACCACCACCTGCTCCGCAGCGCGAACCGCACCAAGACTGCGCTTGTGGTCGAAGCGGGCGACGTCCGCGAGGTCCACCACATGGCGGTGCTCCTCGGCTACGGCGCGTCCGCGGTCAACCCCTACCTCGCGATGGAGTCGGTCGAGGAGCTCATCCGCTCGGGCGACCTCCCCGGCGTGACGCCCGAGGACGGCGTCTACAACCTCATCAAGGGCCTCGGCAAGGGCGTCCTCAAGATCATGTCCAAGATGGGCATCTCGACCGTCGCGTCCTACTGCGGCGCGCAGACGTTCGAGGCGCTCGGCCTGTCCCAGGACCTCGTGGACGAGTTCTTCGCCGGCACGCACAGCCAGCTCGGCGGCGTGGGCCTCGACGTCGTCGCGGCCGAGGTCGCGGCGAGGCACGAGATGGCGTACCCGGCGTCGGGCATCGAACAGCCGCACCGCCCGCTCCTCAACGGGGGCGAGTACCAGTGGCGTCGAGACGGCGAACCCCACCTGTTCAACCCCGAGACGGTCTTCCGCCTCCAGCACGCCACGCGCGAGCGCCGGTACGACGTGTTCAAGGCGTACACGCAGGGGATCGACGACCAGTCGAAGAACCTCATGACGCTCCGCGGCCTGCTCACGTTCCGCGATGGGCTGCGCCCCGCGATCCCGATCGAGGAAGTCGAGCCGGTCTCAAGCATCGTCAAGCGCTTCTCGACCGGCGCGATGAGCTACGGCTCGATCTCGAAGGAAGCCCACGAGACGCTCGCGATCGCCATGAACCGCCTCGGCGCTCGCTCGAACACGGGCGAGGGCGGCGAGGACGTGGACCGCCTCCTGGACCCCGAGCGCCGCTCGGCGATCAAGCAGGTCGCCTCGGGCCGCTTCGGGGTCACGAGCCTGTACCTCACGAACGCGACTGACATCCAGATCAAGATGGCGCAGGGCGCGAAGCCCGGCGAGGGCGGCCAGCTCATGGCGCAGAAGGTCTACCCGTGGGTGGCCCGGACGCGGCACTCGACGCCCGGCGTGACTCTCATCTCGCCGCCGCCGCACCACGACATCTACTCGATCGAGGACCTCGCTCAGCTCATCTACGACTGCAAGCGTTCCAACCCGGGCGCGCGCGTCCACGTCAAGCTCGTCTCCGAGGTGGGCATCGGCACGGTCGCCGCGGGCGTCACCAAGGCGAAGGCCGACGTCGTGCTCGTCTCGGGGTACGACGGCGGGACCGGCGCCTCGCCGCTCAACTCGCTCAAGCACGCGGGCGTTCCGTGGGAGCTCGGCCTCGCCGAGACCCAGCAGACGCTCATGCTCAACGGGCTGCGCGACCGCGTCGTCGTCCAGGTGGACGGCCAGCTCAAGACCGGCCGCGACGTCGTCGTGGCGGCGCTTCTCGGCGCCGAGGAGTACGGCTTCGCGACCGCTCCGCTCGTGGTCTCGGGCTGCATCATGATGCGCGTGTGCCACCTCGACACGTGCCCGGTCGGCGTCGCGACGCAGAACCCGGAGCTCCGGGCCCGCTTCAGCGGCAAGCCGGAGTTCGTGGTCAACTTCTTCGAGTTCGTGGCCGAGGAGATCCGCGAGACCCTCGCGGCGCTCGGCTTCCGCTCGCTCGAGGAGGCGATCGGACGCTCCGAGTTCCTCGACACCCGTGACGCGATCGACCACTGGAAGGCCGAGGGCCTCGACCTCTCGCCGATCCTTGCGGGTCTCGACTTCGACGAGGACGCGCCCCTGCGCAACGTCACGGGTCAGAACCACGAGCTCGACAAGCACTTCGACGTCCAGCTCATCGAGATGGCGCGCGAGGCGCTCACGGATCGCAACCCGGTCAAGATCAGCCTGCCGGTGGTCAACACGGACCGCTCGGTCGGCACGATGCTCGGCCACGAGGTGACGCGCACGTTCGGCACGGACTACCTCGCGACCGACACGATCGACGTGACGCTCACCGGCACGGCCGGCCAGTCGCTCGGCGCGTTCCTTCCCGCGGGCGTGACGCTGCGGCTGTTCGGCGACTCGAACGACTACGTGGCCAAGGGCCTCTCGGGCGGCCGCGTGATCGTCCGCCCGGACCGCACGAACGTCTTCCCCGCGGAGGACAACGTGATCGCGGGCAACGTGATCGGCTACGGCGCGACGAGCGGCGAGGTCTTCCTGCGCGGCATCGTGGGCGAGCGCTTCCTAGTCCGCAACTCGGGCGCGACGGCCGTCGTCGAGGGCATCGGCGACCACGGCTGCGAGTACATGACGGGCGGCCAGGCCGTGATTCTCGGACGCACGGGCCGGAACTTCGGCGCCGGCATGTCCGGAGGCACGGCGTTCGTGCTCGACCTCGACGCCGCGAAGGTCAACACGCAGTCGCTCGACTCGGGCGAGCTCACGCTCCTCGAGCTCGACGACGAGGACCGCGACATCGTGCGGAACCTCATCGCGAAGCACGCCGAGGAGACGGGCTCCCAGCTCGCACAGCGCCTGCTCGACAACTTCGACGACACCGCAGCTCGCATGACGAAGGTGCTGCCCCGCGACTACGCGGCGGTGCAGCAGACCCGGCTGGCGGCCCTCGAGGAGGGCCTCGATCCGGACGGGGAAGAAGTTTGGTCTCGCATCCTGGAGGTGACCGGTGGCTGATCCACGCGGATTCCTGAAGGTTCGGCAGCGTGAAACGCAGCCGCGCCGTCCCGTTCCCGTCCGCATCATGGACTGGAAAGAGGTCTACGAGGCCCAGGAGAACGGCGTCCTCAAGCGCCAGGCGAGCCGCTGCATGGACTGCGGCATCCCGTTCTGCCACCACGGCTGCCCGCTCGGGAACCTCATCCCCGAGTGGAACGACCTCACGTGGCGCGGGAAGGAGCAGGACGCGAGCGAGCGGCTCCACGCGACCAACAACTTCCCTGAGTTCACCGGCCGGCTCTGCCCGGCGCCGTGCGAGACGGCCTGCGTGCTCGGCATCAACCAGCCGGCCGTGACGATCAAGCAGATCGAGGTCTCGATCGCCGAGCAGGCGTTCGAGGGCGGCTTCGTCGAGCCACTCCCGCCGGCGCGCCTCACGGGCAAGACGGTCGCGGTCGTCGGCTCGGGTCCCGCCGGCCTCGCCGCGGCGCAGCAGTTGACGCGGGTGGGCCACACGGTCGCCGTCTACGAGCGCGACGACCGGATCGGTGGCCTCCTGCGCTACGGCATTCCGGACTTCAAGATGGAGAAGGACGTCTTGGACCGCCGCCTCGAGCAGATGAAGGCCGAGGGCACGCGCTTCCGCTCGGGCGTTGAGGTGGGCCGCGACGTGAGCTGGGATCAGCTGCGGCGCCGCTACGACGCCGTCGTCATCGCGACGGGCGCGACAGTCCCGCGCGACCTCGCGATCCCCGGGCGCGATCTCGACGGAGTGCACTTCGCCATGGAGTACCTCGTCCAGGCCAATCGTGTTGTGGCGGGCGACGCCGTCGAGAACCAGATCGACGCGCGCGGCAAGCACGTGGTGATCCTGGGCGGCGGGGACACGGGCGCCGACTGCCTCGGCACCGCCCACCGCCATCAGGCGGCGTCGGTCACAACGCTCGCGATCGGCAAGCAGCCGCCGTCGGAGCGCCCCGGCCACCAGCCATGGCCCATGTTCCCCACGCTTTTCGAGGTCGCGAGCGCCCACGAGGAGGGTGGCGAGCGGACGTACCTCGCCTCGACGGTCGAGTACGTGGGCGAGAACGGGCGCGTGACCGGCCTCAAGGTGGCCGAGACGGAGTACGTGGACGGCAAGCGTCTCCCGAAGGCCGGCACCGAGCGGGTCATCCCGGCCGATCTCGTGCTGCTCTCCCTGGGCTTCACCGGGGCCGAGGAGTCCGGGCTGTCCGGGCAGATCAGCGCACCGTTCGATCCGCGCGGAAATGTGGCGCGGGACGCTGCGTACATGACGGAGACGCCTGGCGTGTTCGTCGCGGGCGACGCCGGCCGGGGACAGTCGCTCATCGTGTGGGCGATTGCCGAGGGGCGCGCCTGCGCGGCCGAGGTCGATCGGTTCCTCATGGGAAGCACCATCCTGCCGGCGCCGGTGGCCCCGACCGATCGGGCCATCTCCGTCCTCTGACACTGACTCGCAGGGCCCCCTCGGGGGCCCTGCGCGTTGTGAGCGCGGCCGCTCCCACCACGAACGGACCGCGAAGTTCATCCCCCAGACATCCACGTTCCCTACACAACCCCTAGGGTGAGGTATATGAGACGAGCGAAAATCGTTGCCACGTTCGGCCCGGCCATCTCGAGCTACGAGAAGACCCTCGCAGTCATCGAGGCCGGCGTTGACGTTGCCCGACTGAACATGAGCCACGGCGACCACTCCGTCCACGACGCCACGTACGAGAACGTGCGCAAGGCCTCGGCGGAGCTCCACAAGGCCGTCGGCATCATGGCAGATCTCCAGGGCCCCAAGATCCGCTTGGGCCGCTTCGTCGACGGTCCGTACGAGCTGGCCCCTGGCGATGTCTTCACCATCACGACCGAAGACGTCCCCGGCACGAAGGACATCTGCTCGACCACGCTCAAGAGCCTCACGGAGGACGTCGCCCCGGGAGACACGCTCCTCATCGACGACGGCAAGGTCGCCCTGCGCGCCACCGCGGTCGACGACGTCAAGGTGGTCACCGAAGTCGTCGTGGGCGGAATGGTGTCCAACAACAAGGGCATCAACCTCCCCGGCGTCGCGGTCAACGTCCCCGCGCTGAGCGAGAAGGACGAGGCCGACCTCCGCTGGGCCCTCCGCCGAGGTGTCGACTACATCGCCCTCTCCTTCGTGCGGGACGCGAAGGACATCGACCGCGTCCACGAGATCATGGAGGAGGAGGGCCGCAAGGCTCCCGTCATCGCCAAGATCGAGAAGCCGCAGGCCGTCGAGCAGCTGCACGAGATCATCGACGCGTTCGACGCGATCATGGTGGCCCGAGGCGACCTCGGCGTCGAGCTGCCCCTCGAGGAGGTGCCGCTCGTCCAGAAGCGCGCGATCGAGCTGGCCCGCCGCTGGGCCAAGCCCGTCATCGTCGCGACCCAGGTGCTCGAGTCGATGATTGAGAACCCGCGTCCGACTCGTGCCGAGGCGTCCGACTGCGCGAACGCCGTGCTCGACGGCGCCGACGCTGTCATGCTGTCGGGCGAGACGAGCGTGGGTGCCTACCCGATCGAGACGGTGCGCACGATGGCGAAGATCATCGAGTCCACCGAGGAGCACGGCCTCGAGCGCGTCCCGGCCCTCGGTTCGCAGCCGAAGACCCGCGGCGGCGCGATCACGCGCGCAGCCGTCACGATCGCGGACCAGCTCGACGCGAAGTACATCTGCACGTTCACGCAGTCGGGCGATTCGGCCCGCCGTCTGAGCCGCCTGCGCCCGCAGAAGCCCATCTTCGCGTTCACGCCGCTCACCTCGACGCTCAACATCCTGAGCCTGTGCTGGGGCATCCAGCCCCGCATGGTCGAGTTCGCGGAACACACCGACCAGATGATCGCCCAGGTGGACGAGTACTTGCTTCGCGCGGGCCTCGCCCAGCCGAACGACATCGTGGTGGTCGCGGCCGGTTCGCCCCCCGGCGTCGCCGGCTCGACGAACGCGCTGAGGGTCCACAAGGTCGGCGACCTCGCGGACGCCGGGCAGCTCCTCGACGGCGCGGCAAAGCCGGCCCGCGAGCAGGTCGGCCCGTGGCCTGTGTCGACCGAGCCGCGACGCCCGAAGATCTGATCTCTCCCTTGCGAGAAGCCGAGAGGCGGCACCCATCGGGTGCCGCCTCTCGGCTTTGGTGGCTGCTGGCCCGCTGAGCCGAGCGCCGCCGTCGTCCGGTGCCGCGCGCCGCCGTCCGACGACGACAGCGCGCGACGTGCGCTAGCTGACCTGGTTGATGATCGTCTCGGCGACCTCGCGCATGCTGAGCCGGCGGTCCATCGACGTCTTCTGGATCCAGCGGAACGCTTCGGGCTCCGTGAGGCCCATCTTGGTCATGAGCAGGCTCTTGGCCCGCTCCACGAGCTTGCGGGTGGCGAATTGCTCCTGCAGGTCGCTGACCTCGGCCTCAAGGGCCTTGATCTCCTCGTGGCGCGAGAGGGCGATCTCGATGGCCGGGATGAGATCGTTCGGCGTGAACGGCTTGACCACGTAGGCCATGGCCCCCGCGTCGCGGGCCCGCTCGACGAGCTCCTTCTGGCTGAACGCCGTGAGGAGCACTACCGGCGCGATGCGCGCCTTGACGATCTTCTCCGCCGCGGTGATGCCGTCCATGACCGGCATCTTCACGTCCATGAGCACGAGGTCGGGGCGCAGTTCTTCCGCGAGCTCGACGGCCTTCTCGCCGTTGTCGGCCTCGCCCACCACGTCGTAGCCCTCTCCGCGGAGGATCTCGATGATGTCGAGACGAATGAGCGTCTCGTCCTCGGCCACGACCACGCGTCGCGTGGCGGGGGCCTTCTCCGCTTTGGGGGCGGCCTTGGGGGCGGGCGTGGGCTTGGCGGTCTTCTCCGACGTCTTCTCGGACACTCGGGCTCCTTGCTGCAGGTTCAGGGTGGAACTACGACGATCCTACCGGTGGGGAGCCCCGCCCGCTTGCGGACGCGGCCGCAGAGATAGGACGGCGGCCTCCGCGGCCTGTAGAGTAGTGCCGCACGTCGGCCCCCGGAAGGGGCGCGAGCAGGCCCGAGTGGCGGAATCGGCAGACGCGCCGCACTCAAAATGCGGTATCGAAAGGTGTGAGGGTTCGAGTCCCTCCTCGGGCACCGTGCAGCCGCGGCCAGGGCCCCTTGGGACCCTGGCCGCGGATGGTTCTACGTCCGGGTGCGCCCGCGGCGGGCGACGGCGTCGATCGTCACCGCTGCGACAAGGACGAGCGCCGTGACCACGTACTTCGCGGGGGCGCTGTAGCCCTGCAGGCCCATGCCGTTGTCGATGGCGGCGATCACGAGCCCGCCGAGCACCCCGTGCAGAGTCTTGCCGCGCCCGCCGAAGAGGCTCGTCCCTCCGATCACGGCCGCCGCCACGGCGTAGAGCACGAGCGTGCCGCCGTCGTAGGAGGTCGAGACCGAGCGGAGCCGGGACGCGTAGACGATTCCCGCCAAGCCCGCCGTGAAGGAGGCGAGCATGAAGGCGAGCGTGCGGATGCGCGCAAGGTTTACGCCGCCCCGTCGTGCGGCCTCGGCGTTGCCGCCGATCGCGTAGACGTAGCGGCCGAAACGCGTGCGGCCGAGCAGGAGCGTCCAGACAGCGAGAACTCCCAGGACCACGAGCAGCACCCACGGCACGCCGCTGATTTCGACGAGCGTTCCGCGATTCGCGTTGCAGAGCAGGACGATCGCGACGCCGGCGGCCAAGACGGCCGCGATCTTGAGGGCGCTCACGCTCGATGGCGGCGCGACGAGTCCGCTCTTCCGGCGGCGCGCGTCGCGCAGCCAGGTCGCGACGCTGAACACCGCGGCAAGGGCCAGCATGACGATCCAGCTTGTGATCGGACTGAGATTGCCGCTGGCGATGTTGTTGATCGTGGTGTTGTTGATGGGCACCACGCCGCCGCTGCCCAGGATGATCAGCATCACGCCGAGCCAGCCGAGTTGGCCGCCGAGCGTCACGACGAATGACGGGAGTCTGAGCCGCGTGATGATGGTGCCGTGCAGGATCCCGATCCCGGCGCACGCCGCGAGCGCGACGCCGATCGCGGCCCACCACGGCCAACCGGTGGACTCCTGGACGAGTTCGGCCATGATGACGCCGCCCACGCCTCCGACGTACCCGATCGACAGGTCGATCTCGCCGAGCAGGAGCACGAAGATCTGGCCCATCGCCAGCATCATGAAGACGGAGCCCTGGATCAGCAGGTTCACGAGGTTGCCGGCGGTGAGGAAGTTCGGGTTGAGGGACTGGAACAGGACTGCGATGACCACGAGCCCGGCGAGGACCGGAAGCACTCCGCTCTCGCCTCCCCGGACCCGCGCGAACGCCGCGCGGAAGTATTCGGGCAGAGACCTCGCGGTGATGTCGGGGTTCAGAGCTAGGGCAGCGTTCCGCCTGGCGGCTGCCGTGGTGAGTTCCTCCTGAAGAGGAGCCGCGACGACAGCGGGATGCTCTTCGACGGCGGGCATTTCGGGGGGTGCCGCCGCCGTGATCTGCGGCCGCGTCCGCTCGGAGGCGCCGGAGGTCATGAGGTCGACCACGATCTGCTTGTCGAGCTCCGTGACCGGCTGAACCTCCACGAGCCGCCCGAGCCTTAGCACGGCGATCCGGTCGGCGACGTGGAACACGTCGTTCATGTTGTGCGAAACGACGATGACGGCGACGCCCCGGTCGGCGAGTTGGCGAATAAGGTTGAGCACAACTTCCGTCTGGGCGACGCCGAGGGCCGCCGTCGGCTCGTCCATGATCACAAGCTTCGAGTTCCACAGCACCGACTTCGCGATCGCGACCGACTGGCGTTGCCCGCCGGACAGCGACGCGACGGGCTGGCGGATCGAACGCACGGTCGTCACGGCAAGGCTCGCGAGCGTCTCCCGAGCCGTGATCTCCATGCTCTCCTCGTCGAGGAGGAGATGGCGCAGCCGTTCGCGGCCCAGGAACATGTTCTGCACGATGTCGAGGTTGTCGCACAGCGCGAGGTCCTGGTACACGGTCTCGATGCCGAGCGCGGCGGCCTCGTGCGGTGAGTTGAACCGCACGGGCTCGCTTTCCCAGAACAGTTCTCCGTCATCTGGGGTGAAGATGCCGGCGACGCACTTGATCAGGACCGACTTGCCCGCGCCGTTGTCGCCGGCCAGCGCGGTCACCTTCCCCGTCGGCACCTCAAGGGTGACGTCGACGAGCGCTTGGACGGGCCCGAAGTTCTTGTCGATGCCGACGAGTCTAAGCAGGGGCCCCGCGTCCGGCCGGACCGTGGTGTCCGACCGGGCCGAGGCTTCCGGCTGAGATGGTGTATCAGGAGTCACGCTTGATCCCGGATCTGTTCGGTCAGTGGATACCGGCCGCGGTGCACGCGTCCTTCACCTGCGAGATGCACAGCGAGGAGACGGTCACGGCACCGTCCTTGACGACCGTGCCCGCCATGTTCTTCGTGGTCACCCACACCGGGGTCAGCAGCGACGAGGCGACGTCGGCCTTCGCCGTGTCATCCGTCGTCTTGCCATTGACCAATGAAGAGGGAACGGCCACGCCGGCCCGCAGGTACAGCGCTGCCGCGGCGGCGGCCTGGGCCTCAAGGTAGATCGGCTTGTACACCGTTCCGCACTGGTAGCCCTTCAGGATGTTCTGCAGGCCGGACAGGGACGCATCCTGACCCGTGGTCGGGAAGGTCATGGCCGGAATCTGCTTGCTCTGCAGGTACGCGATCACCGCGTTGGCGTTGTCGTCATTGGGCGTGACGACCGCGTTGATGCTCGGGTGCGCCGTGTACTGCTGGGCGAAGGTCGTCTGCGCTACTGACGGCGTCCACGTTCCGGCAGGCTCGCCCGCGTTCGTGTACTCGCCGTTGTCGAAGTGCGGCTTGAGCACCCCGTTGTACCCCTGGGCGAACAGCTTCGCGTTGTTGTCGGTCGGATCGCCGTCCATGATCAGGATGTTCGGCTTGGCGACCTTCCAGTCGGCAAGGCACGTGATTTCGCCCTGACCGATCAGCTGACCGACCTTGACGTTGTCGAAGCTCACGTAGGTGCGATCCTTCGAGCCGCCCTTGACGAGCCGGTCATAGTCGATCACCTTGACGCCGCGCGCTGCGGCAGACGCCTCGATGGCGGCGCCTGAACCGGAGTCGAGTGCGTCGACGAGCAGCACCGAAGCCCCGGCGGTGATGTCAGCCTCGGCCTGGGTCTGCATCGTGCTCGCGCTGCCCTGCGCGTTGTCGATCTTGAACTTCGAAGAGTCGAGGCCCGCGGCCTCGAACGCTTGCTTCAGGTAGGGCGCGTCGAAGGTGACGTAGCGTGCCGACGTCGTGGTGTCGGGCAGCAGGACGCCGACCATGCCCTTGCCCTGGGAGGCGAGGGACGTGAGTTGCTTCATGGCCGAGAAATCGGCTGTGAACGCATCCGCGGAGATCTGCGGAACGGCGCCCCCTGAGCTCGGGGCGCTCGACGTCGTGGAGGATGCTCCCTGAGACGAACAGCCGGCGAGGGCTGTGATGGCGAGGGCTGCAATGAAGGTTGTTTCGGCGCTTCGCGCCGAGACCTTCATATGCTTCAACATTTCTTACCTTCTAAGGATTGCGATTGCAGGCGACTTGGCGGGCCCAGGATCTGGGCGTCGTCGCCGGGCGCAGGTCGACGCCGGAGACCGGGGCGACTCTCACCTGCAGGCGCCGAGATGTCAGCATCGAGGCTGACTGGCGGCTCAAGGTCCAGTGACGCGAAATCACGGGTCCTCTCTGATGACGAAGAATGCCTTGCCGGGCATCAAATGTTGCCCGATGACTACGTTGTAGACCCGTAGCCCGTCCTTAGCAAGGCTTCGCGCACGGGCTACGCTGGGGCCCATGGCGGACTTCGTGTACTACGTGGGAAGCAGTCTCGACGGCTACATCGCTCAGGACGGCGGCGGCTTGGCCTGGCTCGAGAAGTTCAACGGCGTCGAGGGCCTGGGGGAGTCGTACCGCAGCTTCGAGGAGGGTGTGGGCTGCGTCGTGATGGGCGGGGACACCTACGAATGGATCCGCGAGCACCACCCCGGCGAGTGGTCGTACCGGGTGCCGTGCTGGGTGTTCAGTCACCACGAGCTTTCGGCGGATGACGGCGCCGACGTCGTCATCGTGCGCGGCGACGTGGCCGAATTCGCTGAGGAGCTGCGGCGGGACGCGGGGGAGAAGGACGTCTACATCGTGGGCGGCGGCGACCTCGCCGGCCAGTTTCTCGCCGCGGGCCTGTTGGACCGGATCGTCGTGACGTACGTGCCCGCGGTCCTCGGCGGGGGCGTTCCGCTCTTTGGCGGCCGCGCGCTGCTCGAGGCGCGCGACTTCCGCCTCGTGGGCCTCGTGCAGCGCGACGGGACCGTTGAGCTCGACTATCGCGTGGCCTGAGGCCGGCGCCCGGGCTAGTCGCCTTCAGGCTCCGCGCGAGTCCGCGACGTGGGCGCATCGCGCAGGAGGTTCGTGATCCGTGCGGTGCACACGCGGCGGCCCGCAGAGTCGGAGATCACGATCTCGTGGGACGTGACGGTCCGGCCGAGCTGGATCGCCGTGCACACGCCGCGAACAATGCCCTCGGAGGCGGCCCGATGATGCGTCGCGTTCAGGTCCACCCCGACCGCAATGCGGCCGGGGCCGGCGTGCAGCGTCGCGGCAAAGGAACCGAGCGTCTCCGCGAGGGCGGCGCTTGCCCCGCCATGGAGCAAGCCCACCACCTGGGTGTTGCCCGCCACCGGCATCGTCGCGACCGAGCGCTCGGCGCCGAGCTCCTCGAAAACAATGCCCAGCTTCGCGACGAGCGCCCCGACTCCGACGTCGGCGAGCCAGTCGCGGAGGTGCTCGGGGACGCGCGCAGCGGCGATCTCGTCCTCGTAGTCCCCCGGGACCCCCGTGAGGCGCCCGGTTCGAGTGTGATTACCGTCCATGCCCACTAGGCTGGCACCCGTGAGTCAAACGAGCAAAGCCGAACCCGCCGTCGTCCATTCTCTGGGGGAGGCCGGGCGCCTTCTGGTCCTCGACGGGCACTCGATGGCCTTCCGAGCATTCTTCGCGCTTCCAGCCGAGAGCTTCCGCAACGCGGAGGGGCAGCACACCAACGCGGTCCACGGCTTCACCTCGATGCTCATCAACCTCGTGCGGGACCAGAAGCCCACGCACATCGCCGTCGCGTTCGACGTGAGCGACGAGACGACTCACCGCAAGGCCGAGTACAGCGAGTACAAGGGCGGGCGCAACGAGACTCCGGCCGAGTTCCGCGGGCAGATCGACCTCATCAAGCGGGTCATGCACGCCCTCGGCATCCGGACCCTTGAGCTTCCCGGCTACGAGGCGGACGACATCCTCGCGACGCTCGCGGCGCAGGGGTCGTCGAGCGGCATGGAGGTTCTGCTCGTCTCGGGCGACCGAGACACGTTCCAGCTCGTCAACGACCACGTCTTCGTCCTCTACCCGCGCAAGGGCGTGAGCGACATTCCGCGCATGGACGCCGCGGCGATCGAGGAGAAGTACTTCGTTCCGCCGGCGCGCTACCCGGATCTGGCCGCGCTCGTCGGCGAGTCCGCCGACAATCTCCCGGGCGTCCCGGGCGTCGGCCCCAAGACGGCCGCGAAGTGGATCACGCAGTACGACGGCCTCGAGGGGGTCCTCGCGCACGCCACCGAGATCAAGGGCAAGGCCGGCGAGAGCCTGCGCGAGAACATCGAGTCGGTCGAGCGCAACCGCCGCCTCAACCGCCTCATCACCGACCTCGATCTCCCGGTTCAGCTCGTGGAAATGGCGGACCCGAAGCCGGACACCGCGGCGATCGAGGCGCTCTTCGACGAACTCGAGTTCCGCACGCTGCGCACGCGCGTGTACGAGATCTTCGAGACCGCGCCCGAGGCGACGAGCGAGGACGTGTTCGAGGTCCCGGAGGCGTCGCAGCCCTCCGCGGACGAACTCGCCGAAGCGCTCTCCCGGCTGGGCGCGGCGGCCCACGGCGCGCCGATCGCCGTCGCGGTCCGCGCGGAGCCGGCGGGGGAGCGGCAGGAGGCCACCGCCGTCGCCCTCGTCGCGCATGGGGCCGCTGTCTACGTACCGCTCGACGGCGCGTTCCCGCCCGCCCTTGCGGAGTGGCTCGCGGACACCGCGGTGCCGAAGGCCCTGCACGAATACAAAGAGGCGGCCAAGGCTCTGCGTGCCGTCGGTGTGGAGCTCGGGGGTGTCGTCGACGACGTCTCGATCTCGGGCTACCTCATCGAGCCGGACCGTCGCAGCTACGCGCTCGCGGACCTCGCCCAGCACCACCTCGACATCCAGCTCGGCGCGGCCCCGGCGGCGGGGCAGCTCGCGCTCTCCTTCGAGGAGGACGGCGAGGCCCTCCGCGCGCTCGTGCGCGAGGCGGCCGTGGTTCGCGCCCTCAACGTCGACTTCGCGCCGCGACTCGCCGAGGTCGGTGCCGCGGCACTCCTGGCCGATATGGAGCTCCCGCTCGCGCGCGTCCTGCTCGACATGGAGTGGGCCGGCATCGCCGTCTCGACCCAGCAGATCGACGCGCTCATGGACGATCTGGGCCGTGCGAGCGAGGAGGCCGCCGAGAAGGCCTACGCCGCGATCGGCCACGAGGTGAACCTCGGCTCTCCCAAGCAGCTCCAGACGGTCCTCTTCGAGGAGCTCGAGCTCCCCAGGACGAAAAAGATCAAGACCGGCTACACGACGGACGCCGCGTCGCTCAAGGAGCTGCTCGACAAGACCGGGCATCCGTTCCTCGAGGGCCTCATGGCGCACCGCGAGTCGAGCAAGCTCCGCCAGATGGTCGAGACGCTCAAGAAGTCCGTCACGGCCGATTCGCGGATCCACACGACGTACGCGCAGAACATCGCCGCGACCGGACGGCTGTCCTCCAACAACCCGAACCTCCAGAACATCCCGATCCGCTCCGAGGAGGGGCGCCGCGTCCGGGACGTGTTCGTGGTCGGGGAGGGCTACGAGTCGCTCCTCTCCGCCGACTACTCGCAGATCGAGATGCGGATCATGGCGCACCTCTCGAGCGACGCGGGCCTCATCCAGGCCTACCGCGAGGGCGAGGACCTGCACCGCTTCGTCGGCGCACGGATCTTCCACGTCGAGCCTGAGGACGTGACGTCGGAGATGCGCTCGAAGGTCAAGGCGATGTCCTACGGACTCGCGTACGGGCTCACGTCGTTCGGGCTCTCGAAGCAGCTCGAGATCTCCGTGGACGAGGCGCGGACGCTCATGAAGGATTACTTCGATCGCTTCGGCGGGGTCCGCGACTACCTGCGAGGAGTGGTCGAGGAGGCCCGCAAGGACGGCTACACGTCCACGATCTTCGGGCGCCGCCGGTACCTCCCGGACCTCAACAGCACAGACCGCGCGCGCCGCGAGCTCGCGGAGCGCATCGCCCTCAACTCGCCGATCCAGGGCTCGGCCGCGGACATCATCAAGCGCGCGATGCTCGGGGTCGAGCAGGAACTCCACGCGCGCGGGCTCGGCTCGCGTCTCCTCCTGCAGATCCACGACGAGCTCGTGGTCGAGGTGGCGCCGGGCGAGGAGGACGCCGTGCGGGATGTCGTGGTGAGCCGCATGGGCTCGGCGGCCGAGCTGTTCGTCCCGCTCGACGTGCAGGTCGGCGTGGGCCGCACGTGGAATGAAGCCGGGCACTGAGCACAGACGGGGGAACATGACGCAGGGGGACCAGCACATGGGTGACTACGACGTGCGCCGCTTCCGCGCGGCCCTTCCGGGCGAAGACGGGTACGACCAGACGCGCGCGTGGATCCGGGCCGTAGGTGCCGGCTTCTACGAGAAGCGACGCTCGGACGAGTACGTGGCCAAATCGGCCGGCTCGCTCGTGGCCGACCGGCGGGAGATCACGGGCGCCTACCAGAAGGGCCCCGTTCCGGCGGGGGCGCTCGGCCCTGACTTTCCCGTCGCGACGTTCGCGACGTTCCGCAAGACGCTCAACGTCGGCTACGGCGTGCTCGTGCCAGCCCACCTCATCACGGCGGTCACCGTGCGGCCGAGTCACCGCAGGCGGGGGCTCCTGCGGCGCCTCATGAGCGAGGACCTCACCCGAGCGAAGCACGACGGCGTGGCCGTCGCCGCGCTCACGGCCTCTGAGGCGTCGATCTATCGTCGATTTGGCTTCGGCGTCGCGACCGCCGAACGCCGCATCACCGTGACGACGGGTGCGCGGTTCCGCCTCGCCGTTCCGACCGACGGCCGCGTCGAATCGGGCGACCCCGCCGTCCTGCTCGAACTCGCCCCGCGCATCTTCGCGCGCGTCCACCGGGCGACGCCCGGCTCGATCGACCGGCAGGAGCGTTACCGGCTCGCGGCCGGCGGTCAGTGGGACAGGGACGGCGGCGAGGATGCGACGCTGCGCGCGGCGCTGCACTTCGGGCCGGACGGCGAGCCCGACGGCTACGTGACCTACGCGTTCCGCGGCTGGGAGCACGAGCCGTACACGATGGACGTCAGCGACCTCGTTGCCGCCACGCCCGAGGCCTATCTCGCGCTCTGGGATTTTCTCGGCTCCCTCGATCTCATCCGCCGAGTCTCGTGGGCGGCCGCGCCCGTGGACGATCCGCTCGCGTGGGCGCTTGAGGATCCGCGCGTGATCCACGCCGAGGCTGGCCAGGACATGCTGTGGCTCCGCATCCTCGACGTGCCGGCGGCCATGGCTGCGCGCCGCTATGGGGCGGATGGGGAGCTCGTGCTCGACGTCGTGGACGGGCTCGGGCTGGCCGGGGGGCGCTTCCGTGTGCGGGTCGAGGGCGGGATAGCGACCGTATCCGATGCCGACGGCGCGCCGGCCGATCTCACGGTGGACGTGGCGGAACTCGGGTCGATGTACGTCGGTGGCGTTCGGGCGACTACCCTTAGGGAGGCAGGCCGTATCGCCCAGGCGGGTCCCGGTGCCGCCCTCGCGGCGGAGCGGATGTTCGCCGTCGAACGCCCGGCCCACTGCTCTACCCACTTCTGAGCCGATCCCCCCACCGACTTGGAGCGTCATGCCCCCCACGCTGCCGCGCGTTGCGCGGC
Source organism: Sinomonas sp. G460-2 (assembly GCF_047759905.1). Classification (NCBI taxonomy): domain Bacteria; kingdom Bacillati; phylum Actinomycetota; class Actinomycetes; order Micrococcales; family Micrococcaceae; genus Sinomonas; species Sinomonas sp. G460-2. The sequence continues at coordinate 19,064 of NZ_JBKZWT010000035.1, forward strand.
GAGCAGTCCTCGCGGCGATGGGTGCCTCCATTGCTGCCCTTGCCACGAGCTGCGAAGGCCCGCAGGACGCCGGTCCCACCGTCGCCGCTCCGCAGGCGCTCCTGCCTGAGGCGAGCGAGTCGCCGTCGCCCTCCCCGGCGCCCACGGCCGCCAAGCCCGCGCCGCACGAGTTCAGCGCCGCGGACCGCAAGGCGATCGAGGCGCGCTTCGCGGGGCGCGCTCCGCACGACTGGGGCCTCGCCATCCCGGGCCTCGTGACCAAGACCATGACGTCCGCTGTCGCCCTCACCTTCGACGCGTGCGGCGGCCCTGGGGGAACCGGTCTCGACAAGCCGCTCATCGATACCCTCCGGAAGCTGCACGTCCCCGCGACGCTCTTCCTCAACTCCCGGTGGATCCAGGCGAACCAGTCGCTCAGTGCCGAACTCGCTGCCGACCCCCTCTTTGAGATCGGGAACCACGGTACGGCCCACGTCCCGCTCTCCGTAACGGGCCGCAGCGCCTATGGGATCCACGGCACGGGGTCCATTGGCGCGGTGCTCGACGAACTGCTCGGAAACGCCCCCCACGTGCATGCCCTCGCGGGCTCTCCCGTGCCCTGGTTCCGGCCGGGAACCGCCTACTACGACGACGTCGCCGCGGCGATCACCTCCGCGGTCGGGCTCGTGCCGGTCAACTTCGCGGTCAACGCCGACGCGGGGGCGACGCTCCCGGCGCCAAAGGTCTCGTCGATCCTCGGGGGAGTGCGGCCCGGGGACATCGTGATCAGCCACATGAACCGGCCAGGCTCGGGCACGTCGGGCGGCTATGCGGAGGCACTGCCGGCCCTCCTTGGGAAGGGTATCCACTTCACGACCCTGAGCCAGTCAGGGCTCTCGGTCCCCGGCATCCCGGCGCCCGCGTAGCGCTCGTCGTCGTTTTGACCCGCTTTGCGGCGCCAGACTAAACTGGACGGGCGCGTAGTGCGCAGCGTTCCAATCCAACTTTCAGGATGTCTGGCCCATGCCTGACTGCCTGACCGACCAACAATCCACATCGGAGCCCCTACTACATGACCATCACCTCCGCCGAGAAGTCCGGCACCCCGCAGGTCGCGATCAACGACATTGGCTCTGCCGAGGACTTCCTCGCCGCCGTCGATGCCACCATCAAGTACTTCAACGACGGCGACCTTGTTGAGGGTACCGTCGTCAAGGTTGACCGCGACGAGGTCCTGCTCGACATCGGGTACAAGACCGAGGGCGTCATCCCCTCCCGTGAGCTTTCCATCAAGCACGACGTCGACCCGGGCGAGGTCGTGTCCGTGGGCGATCAGGTCGAGGCCCTCGTCCTCACCAAGGAGGACAAGGAAGGCCGCCTGATCCTGTCGAAGAAGCGTGCGCAGTACGAGCGCGCGTGGGGCGACATCGAGAAGATCAAGGAGGAGGACGGCGTCGTCACCGGCACCGTCATCGAGGTCGTCAAGGGTGGCCTCATCCTCGACATCGGTCTCCGCGGCTTCCTCCCGGCTTCGCTTGTCGAGATGCGCCGCGTCCGCGACCTGGCGCCGTACATCGGCCAGAAGCTCGAGGCCAAGATCATCGAGCTCGACAAGAACCGCAACAACGTGGTCCTGTCCCGCCGTGCGTGGCTCGAGCAGACCCAGTCCGAGGTCCGCTCGACGTTCCTCAACAAGCTCGAGAAGGGCCAGGTCCGCACGGGCGTCGTCTCCTCGATCGTCAACTTCGGTGCGTTCGTGGACCTCGGCGGCGTCGACGGCCTCGTGCACGTCTCGGAGCTGTCCTGGAAGCACATCGACCACCCCTCCGAGGTTGTCGAGGTCGGCCAGGAGGTCACGGTCGAGGTTCTCGAGGTGGACCTCGAGCGCGAGCGCGTTTCGCTCTCGCTCAAGGCGACGCAGGAGGATCCGTGGCAGACGTTCGCCCGGACCCACGCGCTCGGCCAGGTCGTCCCGGGCAAGGTCACGAAGCTTGTTCCGTTCGGCGCGTTCGTCCGCGTCGAGGACGGCATCGAGGGTCTCGTGCACATCTCCGAGCTCGCCGAGCGTCACGTTGACCTCGCCGAGCAGGTCGTTTCGGTCGGGGACGAGATCTTCGTCAAGGTCATCGACATCGACCTCGAGCGCCGCCGCATCTCCCTGTCGCTCAAGCAGGCCAACGAGGGCGTGGACCCGGACTCGACCGAGTTCGACCCGGCGCTCTACGGCATGGCCGCCGAGTACGACGACGAGGGCAACTACAAGTACCCGGAGGGCTTCGACCCGGAGTCCAACGAGTGGCTCGAGGGCTACGAGACGCAGCGCGCCGCGTGGGAGCAGCAGTACGCCGACGCCCAGGCTCGCTGGGAGGCGCACAAGAAGCAGGTCGCGCAGCACCTCGCCGACGACGCCGCCGCGGCGTCGGGTGGCCGCGAGGCGGCTCCGACGAGCTACTCCTCCGAGGCTCCGGCCGTCGAGAGCGGCACCCTCGCCTCGGATGAGGCCCTTGCCGCGCTTCGCGAGAAGCTCACCGGCAACTGATCGAGCCTAGGGGCTGGCCTCACCGGCCGGCTCCCGGCAACTGACCCCGCGCGGCTGAGGCCGCACGGATCACACCGCACGAAAGGCGGGCTCTGCGAAGGCAGGGCCCGCCCTTCGCGTTGTGGGGTCTTGTCCCGGGGGTTGCGGGGTCCTTGGCCAATGTCATGACGTTGGCCCCACAACGGGGCGGACGGGACCCCGCAACGGCCGTGAACTGCTCCCCGCAACTAGCGGAGGTCGACCCAGGACGATCCGAGCTCCGCGGCCGTGGACCCGCCGGCCGTGAGGCTCG
>NZ_JBKZWT010000350.1:0-3616 GCF_047759905.1 Sinomonas sp. G460-2
GAGCCAGGCCGCCCCGGCGCACAGGGCTCCGGCCACGGCGCCCACGAGCAGCCCGAGGACGAGCGCGGAGACCGTCGCCGTGAACCACCGCGCAGGAACCTTGATGGCGAGCCACTCGTCGAGGTGATCCTCGCCCGCGCGCTGGAACCACCACCCGCCGAAGACTCCCGCGAGCACAGCCAGGACCACGGCCGCGGAAGTGAGCGGGACGGACGAGGTGGGGATCGCGGCGAGGACGGGGACCGGCGGGAGGGGACCCACCGCCGTCGTGAGCGCGCCCGCCGTCGATCCGGTGCCGAGGACGACGCCGGCCCCCGAGGACCACGCAAGCGTCCAGACCGCGAGATTCGGGACGTAGCCGAGCTGGGCGAGCGTGAGCGCGGCGCCCCCGACACCGCCCGAGCCGAGCGCCTCGTAGACCGTCACGACGTCCGCCCAGCGGATCGCGAGATCAAGCGCGAGGAGCGCCGCAGAGAGTCCGAACGCCGCGACCGCGGCCACGAAGCCCGCGCGGATCACGGCCCACAGATAGCTTCCGGTCCAGCGCGAATACTGACCGGTGCGGGCGATCCAGTCCACGGCGTCGACGCCGATGAGCCGCGTCCACGAGCCTGCCTCGCGCCGGGCCCCGACCACCAGGCCGAGGACCACCGGGATGAGCGGGACCGAGGCGCCGAGGCCCGTGCTCGCACTCACCTCGGGCGTGCTGCACACGAACGCCGTGGCGAAGCCCGCGAGGGCGTACATTCCGGCGGCGCCGAGGATGGCCTGCCACAGCGTGTCCGCATACGACGCGCGGGCCAGGCGCCGTCCAGCGCGCCACGAGAGGAGGAACGGGACGAGCGCAAAGCCGAGCGGGATGAGGCTCAGGACGCTCGACGTAGGGGATGCGCCGCCGATCGGCGCGAGCCCCGCGCCGTTGAGACGGAGCGGCACGCCGTGGGCGAGGAGCCAGGCCTGGCCCGCGAGTCGCCCGGCCGCCTCGGCCGGGAGCGCGCCGAACCCGCCCGTGAGCCAGACCGCCGCGATCGGCGCGATAGCTATGACGGCCGAGAGGATCACGGCCTGCAGGGATTCGACCGCACCCTGGAGCCACAGCGGCATGGGAAGGCCGCGGAGCCCTTGCTGATCGGCGCGCAACTTCATCGCGTTCCACTTTGCCATGGACCGCCGCGCCCCTCGCTCAGGCGCGGCCGTAGAGGCCCGCGGCCTCCTGTCCACTTCTTCCGGCCGGAACGCTGCGCCCCGACGCGACCCGCCGCGTTCCCGGCCGATTGGGACAGATCAACCGGACGGGAACGCGGCGGAGTTCCTAGCTGAGCGTCTCGCGGTCCTCGGCACGGAACGGGACGATCTCGGCGTGGCGGCCCTCGCGCACCTTCTCGACCCACGCGGGATCGCTCAGGAGCACCCGCCCCAGCGCGATGAGGTCGAACTCGCCGCGACCGAGCTGCTCCAGCACGGGGTCCAGGCCGATCGTCTCGGCGCGGCCACCCGACTGGAACGCGACCTGGAACGCGTCGTCGAGGCCAACGGAGCCCACCGCGATCGAGGGCAGCCCCGTGACCTTCTTGGACCACCCGGCCAGCCCGAGCCGCCCGTCGGGCCCCTCGACCTCGGGGAACGCAGGCTCCCAGTGGCGGCGGGTCGACGCGTGGAACGCCGAGACGCCCGCCTTCGCGAGCGTGCCGAGGAGCGGCTCGAGCTCCGCCGGCGTGGTGGCAATGCGGGCCGAGTAGTCGCCCGACTTCCACTGGGAGAAGCGGAAGATGACGGGCAGCTCGGGGCCGACGGCGTCGCGCACGGCCGCGGCGACCGCAGCCGGGAAACGCGTCCGTGCCTCGAGCGAGCCTCCGTACTGATCCTCGCGGCGGTTCGTGCCCTCCCACAGGAACTGGTCGAGGAGGTAGCCGTGGGCGCCGTGGAGTTCGACGGCGTCGAAGCCCGCTTCCTTCGCCGCGAGTGCGGCCCGCGCAAAGTCGTCGCGGATGCGCTCGAGCTCGACGACGGTCGCGGCCCGGCCGCGCGCCTTGCCCGAGGACGAGAGGCCGGACGGGCTCAGCGTCGGCAGCTGCGGATTGAACGAGGGATGGTCACCGCGCTCGGCGCCCAGATGCCACAGCTGCGGGGCGATAAGCCCGCCCTCCGCGTGCACGGCGTCGACGAGCCGCTTCCACGCCGCGAGCTGAGACACGCCGAAGAGACGCGGGACCCGCGTGCTCGGACCCGAGTCCTCGGAGACGTAGACGCCCTCAGTGATGAGGAGGCCGACTCCCGCCGCGGCCCGGCGCGCGTAGTAGCCCGCGACGTCGTCGGTCACGGTGCCGTCCGGGGAGAATTCCCGGGTCATCGGCGCCATCGCGAAGCGGTTGGGGACCCGCAGGGATCCGAGCCTGACGGGCTCGAAGAGCTCCTCGAGGGCCGCCGAGCCCTGCCCGGCCGCGCCCGTGTTCTCTTCCGTGTACTCAAGGGTCATGTTGGCGGCAACCGCGCCCACCGCCGCCGCATTTCCTGATTCCACCCCGGAGGATGTGATCTTCAGCACATACTCGTTTCCACTACCGGACGTAGAATTAACGTGTTGATGCTGCGACCAACGCCCGCCCTCCGGGGTGGGACCGGAGGGGTGGCGCGCCGTGACACCAGCGCCTTGGGGGCGTTTGCCTCACGGGCAGGTCAACAGGGTAGGAGGAACGATGACTACCGCCGCGCCGCACGCACACCACGGCGTCCACTTTGGTCGCAAGGACATCCAACTGCTCGCCATGGGGGTTGGCGCTCTCTGGGGCCTCGTCGGAATCTTCGGGTTCATCCCGGGACTCACGCAGGGCTACAGCGACCTGAAATTCCTTGGGCCGGATTCGCATGCGATGCTGTTCAACGTCTTCCAGACCTCGATGCTGTTGAACGTTGTGCAAATTGTCATTGGCGTTGTCGGCATCGTGATGGGACGTACCTCGATGGGTGCGCGCCGGTTCCTCATGTGGTTTGGCGGCCTCTACGTGGTCCTCGCGATCTACGGGTTCGTCACCGGAACATCCACCGCGAACGTCTTTGCGTTCAGCACGGTGGATAGCTGGATGATGATCGTCCTCGGCCTGCTCATGGCCGGGGCAGGTTGGTACGTGGCGAACAACGTCGAGGATCAGGCGTAGCGCTGCCATCCAGGAAGCCAATCGAAAGACGGCGCGGACCGACTCGGCGAGGTCCGCGCCGTCGTCCATGCCCGCCGTCGTCCATGCCCCGCCGTCATCCTTCTCCGCGCCGGCGCCCGCTTCCATAGACTTCACGGGTGAGCCCCTCCGACGCCCAGCCCACGCCCGCGCCCTCGCGCGCCGTCGTCGTCCCTCTGTACGCGGCGGGATTCACCACCGCGTTCGGCGCCCACAGCATCGCGGCGGGGCTGGGCGCCGAGAGCGAGGACATCGGCCTCAACCTGCTCGTGCTCGGCGTGCTGCTCGCGCTGTACGACGTCGCGGAAGTCTTCCTCAAGCCGATCTTCGGCACACTCTCGGACCGGATCGGACCGAAGCCCGTGATCGTGGGAGGGCTGCTCGGCTTCGCGGTCGCGTCCCTCGTGGGGCTGTGGTCGGGGCAGCCGCTGCTCCTCGCCGTC
>NZ_JBKZWT010000351.1:0-3615 GCF_047759905.1 Sinomonas sp. G460-2
CCTGGGCGACGAGCCGGCCGGTGCGGAGCATCGCTGCGTGGGTGCAGATCTGTTCGACCTCGGCGAGGAGGTGGCTCGAGACGAAGACGGTTGTCCCGTCGTCGGCGAGCGAGCGAATGAGGTTCCGGACCTCGCGCGTGCCCTGGGGGTCGAGCCCGTTGGTCGGCTCGTCGAGCACGAGGAGCTCCCGCGGCGCGAGGAGCGCGGCGGCGAGGCCGAGCCGCTGCTTCATCCCGAGCGAGTACGCGTGGACGCGCTTGTGGGCGGCATGCTCGAGCCCCACGCGCTCGAGCGCGGACTTGACCCGTTCCCCGCGCGTCCGCGCGGGCGCCCGGAGATCCGCCGTGTCGAGGCGGTGCAGGTTCGCCTCGCCGCTCAGGAACGGATAGAACGCGGGGCCCTCTACGAGCGCGCCGACGCGGGGGAGGACCCCCATGAGCCGGGCCGGCATCTCTTCGCCGAGGACCTCGACGCGGCCCGCGGTCGGGGATACGAGGCCCAGGAGCATGCGGATCGTCGTCGTCTTGCCCGAGCCGTTGGGCCCGAGGAAGCCGAAGACGGCACCGGCGGGCACCGTGAGATTGAGGCCGTCGACGGCGTTATGCCGGCCGAAGCGCTTGGTGAGTCCCTCGGTCCGGATAGCCGTCGCTCGGACGTCCTTCGCTGGGACGTCCGTCGCTGGGGCGTCGGTGGCTGGGGCGTCCTCGGGGCTGAGGCTCACTGGGCCGCCTTGGCCTCGAGCGTCGAGGCCGGGACCGCGCCCACGAGCACCCGACCGTCGTTCGTGATGAGGATGTTCACGAGCGAGGAGGAGAGCAGGCGCCCGCCCGAGACCGGCGTCGCGAGCTGCTTCACGAGGGGCTGGTCGAGGAAGCCCGCGGGAATCTTCGCCGCGGGGACGACGACCACGGTGTCCCAGCCGGGCGCGCTCTCGGGAGTCTTGGCCCCAGTGGAAGGCTTGGGCGCCGGAGACGCCTTGGGCATGGTGCCCGGCGTGGCGCCCGGCGTGGCCTTCGGCGTGGTGGCGGGAGCCGGAACGGGCTGCTCCTTGACCGTCGCGCCGGCCGGCGGCGTGAATGCGAAGACCGACGCGTCCGGCGCGCCCAGGTCGAGTTTCGTGAACGCCGTGTGGAAGGCCGGGTCCTGCTGGCCCTTCGCGTAGACGTCGACGGCGAGCGGCAGGCCGGTCTGTGCCTCGACGGCGATCTGCACGGAGCCCACGAGCGTCCCCGCGGTCTTCGGCGTCAGGACGAGCGTGTACGCGCCGTGCCCGGCCACGGAGGCCGACTGGCCGAGAGCCACGTTCGTGCTCGGCCCGGCCGCGGCGAGGAACCGCTGCGCAAGCTGGTCCGGCGACATGACGGGAGCCTTGGCCGTCGCGCTTGCTTCCGGCCCAGCCCCGGCGGGCAGTGTCGCGTGCGTGACCTCGTTCGTCTTCGAGTCGAACGTCCACACGTCATTGCCGTTGCGGATGGCATCGCGCTCGGCGAGCTGGTCCATGATCTGGACGCGGACCTTGGTAGGACCGTCGGTGTAGACGCGCGCCGTGTGCGCCGTGGTGAGGAGTTCGAGGAGGGTGGCCTCGCCGCCGAGCGCCGAGCTCTTCGTCGCGGGTGCGAGCGCCTGAGCCGGGATCGACGGAAGTCCGAGATCGGCCCTTTCCTCGACCGTTCCGGAGAACTGCCGGGCCGCGTGGGACGCGACGAGCGCGAGTACCTGCTCCGGCGTCGCGGGCGGGGGCGGGGTCACCGCGACCGCACCAGCCGCGAGCACTCCGACGGCGACGACGGCGGGAACGGCGGCAGCAGGCAGCCAGCGGGTCCAGATTCGCTTCATGACAACGACCTCCACAACAGTCCTGCCTCCACGCTACGCCGGGGGTGTGCGGGTGTCGTCATCCCAGAGTCGTACGTTCGCGGCAGGCACTCGCAGCGGCCGTCAGCCGCCCGCGAACGGCGGGAGCACGTCGAGCTGATCGCCCGCGGCGAGCGGCCGGAGCGGATCCTTCGCGGCGATCTCGTTGACCAGGAAGGAGCAGCGCCGCAGGACGTCGGCGAGTTCGGGCGCGCCCGGCTCGGGGAAGCGGACGACGGCGCGTGCGGCCTCGAGCGCCGAGGCGAGGGTCCCGCCGTCGGGCACCTCGAGCGGCTCGGCGTCGACGCCCGCGGCGGCCCGGGCCGCGGCGTAGTACCGCACGGTGATGACCATCGAGCGGCCCTAGCCCCCGATCGCGCTCATCGAGCGGTCGGGCTGCACGAAGTCGGCGTCGCCGAGCCCCGTGTGGTCCATGCCGTGACCGCGCGGCTTGAGCCACATGGCGTCCTGCCACAGCGAGGCGATCTCCTGGTCGCTCGCACCCGACCGGAGCAGGCCGCGCAGGTCGACCTCCTCGTGCGAGAAGAGGCAGCTCATGACCTTGCCCTCGGCCGTGATGCGGGTCCGCTTGCAGTCGGCGCAGAACGGTTCCGTGACGGACGCGATGATGCCGACGGTGCCGAGGAGTGCGTCGTCAGGGCCGCGCACCTCGAAGCGCTCGGCGGGGGCGCCGTCGCGCGCTCTGGCATCGGGGGAGAGCCGGAAGCGCTCGCCGAGCATCGCGCGGATCTCCGCCGCGGTGACCATGCCCGCGCGCGTCCAGCCGTGGTCGGCGTCGAGAGGCATCTGTTCGATGAACCGCAGCTCGTAGTCGCGCTCGAGGCACCATGCGAGGAGGTCCGGTGCATCCGCGTCGTTGATGCCGCGCATGAGCACGGAATTGATCTTGATGGGTCCAAGGCCCGCGGCGTCCGCCGCCTCGATGCCCGCGAGCACGCGGTCGAAGAACGGCCGGCGCGCGAGCTTCTCGAACGTCTCCGGATGGAGCGTATCGAGGGAGATGTTGATGCGCGTGAGGCCCGCGGCCTTGAGCGCCACGGCCTTCTTGTCGAGCCCCACGGCGTTCGTCGTGAGCGCGATCGGCAGCTCGGGATGGGCCTCGCGGAGGGCCGCGACGATCTCGACGACGTCGGCGCGCACGAGAGGCTCGCCGCCCGTGAGGCGCAGCTCGCGGACCCCGAGCACGCGCACGCCGATCCCCACGATGCGGACGATCTCCTCCGCGGAGAGCACTGCGTCCTTCGCGAGCCACGGGAGGCCTTCTGCGGGCATGCAGTAGGAGCAGCGCAGATTGCATTTGTCGGTGAGTGAGAGCCGCAGGTCCGTCGCGACGCGGCCGTAGCGGTCGCGGAGACCATCGAACGCCGGGCGGTCGGCCCGCTGGCCCTGGGCCCGCTGGCTCGCCGGCAGGAGCGGCATGCCGAGCTGCACAGTCATAGATCTACGGTACGCCAGCCGACCTATTCTGGAGACATGGGACCCCAGGGTGCGCGGCATCTGATTTGGTGGGCGGCCGCGGCCGGCGTGCTCTCCGCCGTCGCCGGCGTCCTGTCGGGGGAGCTGCTCGCGGGCCTCGCGAGCCCCTCTTTGAGCCCGGTCTCCGCGGTCGGGGGCGCGGTGGTCGACTTCGCCCCGCCTGCGGCCAAGGACTGGGCCATCCAGACGTTCGGGACGGGCGACAAGGCGTTCCTCGTGACCGTCATCGGCGTCCTCCTCGTGGCCCTCGGGGCCGCAGCAGGC
>NZ_JBKZWT010000352.1:0-3609 GCF_047759905.1 Sinomonas sp. G460-2
CGCGTCAGCCCGCCGTCGTCCGCGCCAGCATTCTCGAAGGCCGCGTCAGCCCGCCGCGATCGCGAGCGGACCCTCCCACGCGGTCGGAAGCGCCGCCGGATGGCCACCCAGGTCGACGACGCTCACGATCTCGCCCAGGACGCGCTGAACGAACTTCTCGCCGACCCAGAGGTGCTTCGCACCGTCGACCCCCACGACCTTGGCGTGGGGGACGGCCGCGAAGCGCTCGGCCGCCTCCGCCGGGCGCAGGTAGTCGTCGAACTCGGGAACGAGGACGGTGAGCGGCTTGCCGCTCGCGGCCCACGCCGCGAGGTCTTCTTCGCCCGCGCGGTGCAGCGGCGGCGAGAGCAGGATCCCGCCCTCGATCTCCGGCTCGACGGGCGGGAGCGCGCCATACCTGAGCGCGAGTTCGGTGCCGAAGGACCAGCCCACGAGCCAGCGGTTGGGCAGTCCGCGCTCGGTGGCGAAACGGACCGCCGCCTCGACGTCCGCGCGCTCGCCCACCCCCTCCTCGAAGCTGCCCTCGCTCGTGCCCCGCGGGCTCGACGTGCCGCGCGTGTTGAAACGCAGGACGGCGATATCGGCGAGCGCGGGAAGACGGAACGAGGCCTTGCGGAACACGTGCGAGTCCATGAAGCCGCCGTGGGTCGGCAGCGGGTGGAGCGTCACGAGCGTGGCCACGGGGTCGCGGTCAAGCGGGAGTGCGAGCTCGCCCACGAGCGTGAGGCCATCCGCCGTGCGCAGCTCGAAGTTCTCCCGCCGGGCGGGGAGCACGGTGTTGGCACGGATCTCCACCGGACCTTCGGACGGGCTGAACTCGTAGGACGCGGGGTCGAAAGGCATGAGCCCCAGCGTAGTCGGCGTTCCCGGGCCTCTATGCGGCTTCAGCGGTACTTGAACGTGCGCGTGCGCCAGCAGTGCGTGTGCCAGTGCCGGCGCTCGGCGATGCCCGCCTCCTCGCCGAAGAGGTGATCGTCGGCCCACACCACGAGGTGCGCCACGCCTAGCGGGATCGTGCGCGAGCAGCCCGGGCACGTGTAGTCCTTCGCCGCGCTGCGGGTGGTCACCTGGCGAACCCGCCAGTCGCCGTCGGGCGCGGACTCGAGCCGCGCGAAGCCCGCGAGCACGCGCTCGAGGTCGAAGTCCTCCCCGTCCTCGGGGCGGGCGTCACGGGCCTGGCCGGGCGGTCCGGACGTCGGGTGCCCGGGGCGTCGGGGACGGCGGGGTCGGTTGGCGCGGGGCATGGGACTATTCTTACGCGTCGCTCCCCGTGCAAGCGCCGGGCTGTAGAGTTCTCGGGTGCGACTCGTCATTGCCCGCTGCTCCGTGGACTATGAAGGCCGGCTCAAGGCCCATCTCCCGCTCGCGACGCGCCTCCTGCTCGTCAAGGCGGACGGCTCCGTGCTCGTGCACTCCGACGGTGGCTCGTACAAGCCCCTGAACTGGATGAGCCCGCCGGCCACGCTCCGGGTCTCGTCCGCCGATTCGGAGGGCGCCGCGTTCGACGAGGGCATCGTCGAGCAGTGGACCGTCCAGTCCGCGAAGACGGACGACCGCCTCATCGTGAACATCTACGAACACCTGCACGATTCGAGCCACGAGCTCGGGGTCGACCCCGGGCTCATCAAGGACGGCGTCGAGGCGGACCTCCAGCGCCTGCTCGCGGAGCAGATCGAGACGCTGGGGACGGGCTACACGCTCATCCGGCGCGAGTACGCGACCGCGATCGGTCCCGTCGACATCCTGGCCCGCGACGCGAGCGGCGCAACGATCGCCGTCGAGCTCAAGCGGCGCGGCGACATCGACGGCGTCGAGCAGCTCACGCGCTACCTCGAGCTGCTCAACCGGGACCCGCTCCTGGCGCCCGTCCGGGGAATCTTCGCGGCCCAGCAGATCAAGCCTCAGGCGCGCGTCCTCGCGACCGACCGCGGGATCGACTGCGTCACGCTCGACTACGACGCCCTGCGCGGCGTCGACGACTCGGACAGCCGCCTGTTCTAGTGACGGCGCTGAGGCCGTGCCGCAAGACCGGCTCGCCCGCTTCCTGACCTGCGCCTTGTCAAGCTGATCCCATCGTTGGGAGACTGCGGAGCGTGGACCGCTGGGTCCGGCAGATCATCAGGTCACGGCCCGGTGGAGACGTCGGCCTCCTCGGCGGCGTGTCGGTGAACGACCTTCCATTCGCCGGCCTCGCGACGGTAGACCTGCGTCACCCGGAGCACATAGGCGCGGGCAGACCCGTCGACGCTGACCGACGTGATCTCCCGATGCGCCGTGTAGGCCATGTCACCGCTGACGTCCGCCGCGATCAGCTCGATGGCGCTAGAAGTTGCATCCGAGAACGCCCGAGCCAACTTGGAGAAGACTTCGCGGACCGCGCGACTGCCGTTGGCGCTGAGCCACGCGCCGAACAACGTGATCGGTTCCCGCTCCGACCAGGTCCGAAACCTCGGTGCCGCATCGCCGTTGTGCAGCGCAACTTCGGCGGCCTGCCATGTCGTATTGAACCAATCCAGGAAGTCGTCACGATCGCCCACGGAGCATATTCAACTCTGGGGCATTCTGGTGCCGCAAGCCGGCTGGCCTCAATCGGCGATGCCGTCGCGCACGCCACTATCGACGCTGTCGTGGTGTCGACGTCTCGGCAAACGGCGACTTTGTTGCGCTAGCGACGGGCTTCGCATGCATCGACGCGTCGAACAGCTCACGCCCTACCTCGAGCTGCTCAACCGGGACCCGCCCCGCAGATCAAGCGTCCAGCCCGCATCCTTGCGACCGACCGCGGGATCGACTGCGTCACGCTCGACTACGACGCCCTGCGCGGCGTCGACGACAGCGCCTCGCGCCTCTTCTGACGGCGCGCTCCATGCGCTCCCCTATGATCGACGTATGACCTCGCCGGACCTGCCTCTGGACCGCCTCATCGCGCGCGGGCGCATCGTGAGCGACGGGGAAACGGTCGACGGCGGCGTCGTCGCCTTTGAGGGCGACCGGATCGCCTACGCGGGCCCGGCCGCGGACTTCGATGCGGAGGCCTTCGGCGGCACGGAGCTCACCCTCCCCGCCGGCGCGCTCCTGTTCCCCGGCCTCGTCGACCTGCACTGCCACGGTGCCGCGGGAGCGGACTTCCCCGGGGCCGACGAGGCGGCGGCCCGTCGGGCCATCGACTTCCTGCACCGATCTGGCACCACGACCCTGCTCGCGAGCCTCGTGACGGCGGCCCCCGAGGACCTCCTGCGCGGCATCCGGCTGTTCGCTCGCCTCGACGCCGAGGGGCTCGTGGGCGGCATCCACCTCGAGGGACCGTTCCTCGCGGCGGCGCGCTGCGGGGCGCAGAATCCAGCGTTCCTGCTCGACCCGGACCTCGGGCTCGCCGAGGAGCTCATCGAGGCCGCCGAGGGCAAGCTCGCGACCATGACGTATGCCCCCGAGCTCCCCGGCGCGGCCGAGCTCGTGGACCTGCTCACGGCCCACGGCGTGACGCCCTCGCTCGGACACACGGACTGCGACGACGCGACCGCGAGCGCGTCTCTCGACCAGGCGCTCGAGGAGCTCACGTCCGCGGGCTTCGACGGCGAGGAGACCGTCCCGACCGTCACGCACCTGTTC
>NZ_JBKZWT010000353.1:0-3599 GCF_047759905.1 Sinomonas sp. G460-2
CGAGCGCGCCGCCCAGCCCGACGCCGACCCCCACTCCGACGGCGCCGTTCTACACCTTGAATGCCAGTGATCAGAGAGCTACGGGTTCGGACACGATAACGGTCCATGCGATGCCCGCGAGGCCGGCGTCCCAGCCAACGACGGTCGTCGTCACAGTGCGCTATTCGCCGGGAACCGTATCTCCCCCGCCGCCTTCGAGCGGATGGACCTGTCCGCCGGCCTCGACTGCCGATTTATTGACGACGCTAACCTGCACCACGCCGTTCGTGGGCGGCGGCCAGATTCCTCAGCTGGTCCTTTCTTGGACCGCCGCCACCGGATTAACGCAGACCTTGGGTTTGGGGCAGGTCGCTCAGCCGGCCGTCACCGGGACTGCCGTGCTCGAGCAGGGCGGGACGCCCGTCTCCAACACCGCGACGTTCTGACCTACTGCCCGTGGGCCTGCGGGTCCGCATCCTGAGACGATTTGAGGTGCCCACGGAGCGGACACCTACCCTTAACAGGTTGTTTTTGGCCTCACGGGTTGTTTTGGCCCCGGGCCGCCGGCCGGTACCCCAGGAAGTTGCATGCAGATCCTCCGCACCAAGCCCATCGAGCAGACGCTCGCCGACTCTGACGAACCGGGCAGGAGGCTCAAGCGGTCGCTCAGCTCGTGGGATCTCATGATCATGGGCGTCGCGGTCGCGGTGGGTGCAGGGATCTTCTCCGTCGGCGCGAAGGCTGCGGCGAACTTCGCGGGCCCGGCCGTCACGGTCTCCTTCGCGATCGCCGCGGTCGCGTGCGCGCTCGCGATCATGTGCTACGCCGAGTTCGCCACGGCGATCCCGGTCGCGGGGTCCGCCTACGTCTTCACGTACGCCACCATGGGCGAGCTGCTCGGATGGATCATCGGCTGGAACCTCATCCTCGAGCTGTTCACGGCGGGCGCCGTCGTCGCGAAGTACTGGGGCCTCTACCTCAGCAAGGTGTTCTCCCTCGTGGGCCTCGACGTCCCGCCGAGCATCCAGCTCGGCCCCATCGAGCTCGTGTGGGGCCCGTTCCTCATCGTCTCGATCTTCACGGTCCTCCTGGTCCTCGGCACAAAGCTCTCGGCCCGCGTGGGCAACGTCTTCACGATCATCAAGATCGCCGTGGTGCTGTTCGTGATCGTGGTCGGATTCACGTACGTCAAGGCACAGAACTACGCTCCGTTCGTCCCGGCGGCGGTCCCCGCGCACGCCTCGGACGGCACGGCCGTGCTCAAGCAGTCGCTCGTCGCGTTCGCGACGGGCGCCGCGCCGGCGCAGTATGGCCTGTTCGGGGTGTTCGCGGGCGCCGCGCTCGTGTTCTTCGCGTTCATCGGCTTCGACGTGGTCGCGACGAGCGCCGAGGAGGTCACGGACCCCCAGAAGACGCTCCCGCGCGGCATCTTCGCGGGCCTCGGCGCCGTGACGCTCCTGTACATCCTCGTCTCGCTCGCCCTCACGGGCATGGTCCCGTACACGGCCCTCGCGGCCGCCGAGCAGCCCACCCTCACCACCGCGTTCGAGGCCGTGGGGAACACGGACGCCGCGAAGGTCATCGCGTTCGGCTCGCTCGTGGGCCTCACGACCGTCATCATGGTGCTCCTCATGGGCCTCGCCCGTGTGGTCCTCGCGATGAGCCGCGACGGCCTCCTCCCGCGGGCGCTGTCCGTGACGTCGGAGAAGCGTTCGACGCCGGCCCGCCTCCAGATCCTGTGCGGCGCGCTCGTGGCGATTGTCGCGGGCCTCACCCAGGTGGACGTGCTCGAGGAGATGATCAACATCGGCACGCTCTCGGCGTTCGTCGTGGTGAGCCTCGGGATCATCGTGCTGCGCCGCCGTCGTCCGGACCTCAAGCCGTCCTTCCGCGTGCCGTTCGGCAAGGTCCTACCGATCGTCTCCGCAGCCCTCTGCCTGTACCTCATGGCAAATCTTGCCGTTGAAACGTGGATTTATTTCGCAGTGTGGCTTGCCGTTGGTCTGACCATCTATTTCGCCTACGGCCGCGGACATTCGCGGCTCAACGAGAAGTTCGCCGGGGCCCGCTCGGCGGTGGCGTCGGACGGCGAGCCATTGGATAGCGTCGGCGTCCAATAATCGCGATCCCGGCCTGTAGGATCACCGGTGGGGGAGTGAGGCACTACACATCAGATCCGATCACGCACGTGACGGTCGGGACGAGGATTGGGTTATGGCAAGACCGCCACGGCCAGAGCGAAAAACGGAGCTGCTCGAGCAGATTCTGGAATTCCTGCTGGACAAGACGCTCGCGGATTTGACGTTCCGTAGCCTGGCTGACGGGCTCGGTATCAGCAGCTACGTGCTCGTCTACCACTTCGGCAACCGAGAGCAACTCGTTGCCGAGATTATCCGTGGCATCGAGTCCCGGTTCGACGCTTATCAGCCGGGCGCCGAGACGATGACTCTCGACGAGCTCATCCTGTGGGCTCGGGCGGTGTTCGAGCGCTCGCTGGAGAGCCGCGGCCGCCACCTTCAGCGCCTCGAGTTCGAGGCCGCCGTCCAGGACGTCGTGGCGGAGCGGCCGCGCGGGACTTCGGCGGCCGGGTACCTCGGGTGGTGCCGGTTCCTCGCCTCCTGGCTCGAGAACGAGGGCATTCCGGCCGACGAGGCGGCCGTCCGCGGCCGCACGTTCGTCTCGGCCGTGACGGGCCTCATGTACGACTACGTCGTCACCGGTGACGGCACCGCAGTGCGGGCGTGCTTCGAGATGCTCGTCGACGCGTTCGTCCGCCAGCACACCGCGAGCCAGACGGCCGCTGGCGAGCGCCGCCCCTGACGGCTCGGGCTCAGTCCCCGATTCGGGGTGTAGCCGGGCGTTCAGGCCAGCGGCGCACCAGGCGGCACCCAGCCGAGGTCCCGTGAGATGGCGTCCGTGCACGCCGTCAGCGCCGGGACGAGGCCCAGAAGCCCCTCTCGGTCGAGCAGTACGGTCGGAACGGAGCACGAGGCCGCCGCGACGGCGCGGCCGCTCACGTCCCGGATGGGCGCCGCGACGCAATGCACGAACGCCTCATGTTCTTCGTCGTCGAGCGCCCAGCCCTGCGCGGCGACCCGATCGAGCTCGGCGAGCAGCGCCTCGGGGCTCGTGATCGTCCGTTCCGTGAGCGGCGCGTAGTCGATGGCCGCAGCGATGGCCTCGCGGCGTGACACCGGGAGGTCGGCGAGCAGGACCTTCGCGACGGCGGCAGCGTGCAGGGCCGCCGTGAGGCCGATCCGCGAGTACATCCGCACGGGCTGCCGAGACTCGAGCTTGTCGATGTACGTCACGTCGGGGCCCTCGAACGCCGCGAGGTGGACCGTGTACCCCGTGAGCTCGTTGAGCCGCACGAGGTGCGGCCGCGCCACCGCGCGGACGTCGCGCTGCTCGAGCGCGAGCGAGGAGAGCTCGAAGAGCTTGGGGCCCAGTCGGTAGCGCTGCTGCCCGTCGCGCACCACGAAGCGCTTCTCCTCGAGGCCGTGCAGGAGCCGCATGACGGTCGTCTTGTGGACGGTCGCGCGCGACGCGAGCTCCTCGAGCGTTGCCGGGCCGGCTGCGAGTTCGCCCAGGAGGTCAAGCGCTCGGAGGAGGCTCTGGCT
>NZ_JBKZWT010000354.1:0-3598 GCF_047759905.1 Sinomonas sp. G460-2
GCGCCGGTCACGCCCATGAGCGAGACCGCGTACGTGAAGCCGCGCGTCGCGCCGACCGTCATGGCCATACGCTCCGGGGTCGTGGACGGGGCCACGAGGAACACCCGGTCGAGGCCGTAGCGGTCCGAGGCCTCGAACCACTCCGACGCCTCGTCGGGGATGAGATCCGGCGTGATGAGCCCCGCTCCCCCGGCCCTCGCAAGGCGCCGGGAGAACTCGTCGACGCCCATGCGCATCACCGGGTTCCAGTAGGTCATGACGAGCACCGCGGCGTCCGTCGCGTCCGTGACCGCCTTGACGACGTCGAACACGCTCGCCACCCGGAAACCGTTCGCGAGCGCCTCGGTCGTGGCGGCCTGAATGACGCTGCCGTCCATGACGGGATCGGAGTACGGGATGCCGATCTCGATGATGTCAGCGCCGTTCCGGGCCAGTTCGATCGCGGCGTCGATGCTCTCCTGGACGCTGGGGAAGCCAGCCGGGAGGTAGCCCACGAGGGCTGCGCGGCCCTGAGCCCTCGCCCGGTCGATCGCGGCGGCCGTCTTGCTCACGGGCGCCTGCCCCTCAGCCGAGCCGCCTGCGGCCTGCTCCGTCTCGCTCATGCGTTCTCCTCCCCCGCGTCGCCGTCGGGAGCGAAGCCCTTCGGTCGCCTCGTGGACAGCGTGGTGCCCCTGACCTGGCCGTTCTCGTCGAGCATGCCGAACCATTCGGCGGCTGTCTGGACGTCCTTGTCGCCGCGGCCCGAGAGGTTGACGATGATGACCTTCTGGGACGCGTCACCCTCCTCGGCGAAGCGCTTCCCGACCTTGATGGCGCCGGCAAGAGCGTGCGAGGACTCGATCGCCGGGATGATCCCCTCCGTGCGGCACAGCACGCTGAACGCGTTCATGGCCTCGGTGTCCGTGATCGGCTCGTACGTCACGCGGCCGATGTCGTGCAGGTACGAGTGCTCGGGCCCGACGCCCGGGTAGTCGAGACCCGCCGAGATCGAGTGAGACTCGATGGTCTGGCCGTCCTCGTCCTGCATGAGGTACGAACGTGCGCCGTGGAGCACGCCGGGCCTGCCGAGCGTGATCGTCGCGGCGTGGCGGCCTGTCTCTACCCCGCTGCCGCCAGCCTCGAAGCCGAAGAGCTGCACATCCGGGTCGTCGAGGAAGCCGTGGAAGATCCCGATCGCGTTCGAACCACCGCCGATGCACGCGCACACGGCGTCGGGCAGCCGCCCGGTCTGATCGAGGATCTGCTCGCGGGCCTCGTCCCCGATGACCTCGTGGAAGAACCGGACCATGGACGGGAACGGATGCGCGCCGGCCGCGGTGCCGAGCAGATAGTGGGTGGTCTGGACGTTCGCGACCCAGTCCCGGAGCGCGTCGTTGATCGCGTCCTTGAGCGTCTGGGAACCGTTCGTCACGGGCACGACGGTCGCGCCGAGGAGCTGCATCCGGGCCACGTTGAGCGCCTGGCGGCGGCAGTCCTCGGCGCCCATGTACACGACGCACTCGAGGCCGAGGAACGCTGCGGCGGTCGCGCTCGCGACGCCGTGCTGGCCCGCGCCCGTCTCCGCGATGATGCGGCTCTTGCCCATGCGCTTCGCGAGCAGGGCCTGCCCGAGCACGTTGTTGATCTTGTGCGAGCCCGTGTGGTTGAGATCCTCGCGCTTGAGGAAAACGCGGACGCCGCCGGCGTGCTGCGAGAAGCGCTTCGCCTCCGTGAGGAGCGACGGGCGGCCCGAGTAGTTCCGGTTGAGCTCCGCGATCTCGGCGACGAACTCGGGGTCCTGCTTGGCCTTCTCGAACGTCTCCTCGAGCTCGTCGAGGGCCGCGATGAGGGACTCGGGCATCCAGCGGCCGCCGTAGGCGCCGAAGTACGGGCCCGGAGCATGGCGGAGGCTCCCCGAGAGGAAGGCGTCCGCGGGCTGGGTGCCCGGATCGTTCGTGTCCACGGCAGGCGGGGTGGTGCCGGCCGCGGCTGCGTCTGGAGCGTTCTCAGCCACCAGTCTCACCGTCCTTGTTGATGTGTGCTGGCGCGGCTTGCCCGGCGTCCGGGCCGAGCTCAGCCGGTCTAGTGTGCACCGAGGCGCTGGGCGATGGCCGCCGCGCCACTGCGCTGGAATTCTTCAATCCGTTCGCGCGGCGAGCCGTGCGTCACGAGCGCCTCCCCCACGAGGACGGCGTTCGCCCCGAGGCTCGCGTACTCCGCGACGTCTTCCGGGCCGCGCACGCCCGACTCGGCGACTACCACGGGACCGGCCGAAATGCGGCCGGCGAGCCGACCGAACAGGCCGCGGTCGACGTCGAGCGTCTTGAGATTGCGGACGTTGACGCCGAGGATGCGAGCCCCCGCGGCGAGCCCGCGGTCGATCTCCTCCTCGGTGTGCGTCTCGATGAGGGCGTTCATGCCCAGCTCGTGTGTGAGGTCCAGGAAGTCCTTGAGCTCGGCGTCGTCGAGCGCGGCGACGATGAGCAGGACGAGGTCCGCGCCGTGGGCCCGGGCCTCGTGGATCTGGTACTCGTCGACCGTGAAGTCCTTGCGCAGGAGCGGGATCTCCACGGCGGCGCGGACCGCGTCGAAGTCCGCGAGGCTCCCGTTGAAGCGGCGCTGCTCGGTGAGCACGCTGATCACTGAGGCGCCGCCGTCGGCATACTGCCGCGCGAGGTCCGCGGGATCCGCGATGTCCGCGAGCTGGCCCTTCGAGGGACTGCGTCGCTTGACCTCGGCGATGACCTTGAGCCCGCTGCGCGGATCCTCGGTGCCGCCCAGGGCGGTGAAGGCATCGAGTGCCGCGCTGCGTGCCGCGGCGGCCTCGCGCACCGCACTGAGCGGCAGCGCGCGCCGGCGCTCCTCGAGGTCCTCGCGGACCCCCACGATGATCTCGTCGAGGACCGTCGGCATCAGTGCGTGTTCTTGAGCTTGCTGCCGCCCACACCGTAGCCCGCGCGGCGCATGGCCCAGCCGACCACGAGGCCGATGACGACGATCACCACGCCGGCCCAGAAGATCGGCGCGTTGGCGATGACGAAGGCGATGCACGAGACGAGGGCGCCGAGGAGCATGACGAACACGCACGTCCAGGCTGCCGGGCTGTTCCCGTGGCCGAGGTCCTCGCCATGCAGGACTTCCTTCGTGCTGCTCTGGGAACCGCTCGCGTTGCTCATTTCCTTCTCCTGTTTCACTTCGCATCAGCTCAGACTGGTCTAATGGCCATTCTGCCATCTTCGGCGGGCCTACCGGCCCGTGCGGCGTTCTGGGTCGCGCCCGTCAGCGCGTGGGATCGTCCCCGCGGGTGAGCTGGTCCCAGCCGTCAATCTGGTCGACGGGGGCCGCCGACTCCGAGTCGGCACCGGAGCCTGCCGAGCCTGCGCCGCCACGGCCGGAGGCGCGGGACGCGGCGTCGTACTTCGTCCGGGTGGGCCAACGGCGGGAGGCGACGAGGGCGAGCACGCCGCACAGCGCGAGCAGCACGCCTGCCGCGGCAGCCGCGATGGGGAACCATGTGAGGGCGGTCGTCGCGGCACCGCCGGAGACTCCGGTCGCCTTGGCGATCGAGCTGTCGGCGGCCGCGCGCGGGTCGGCTAGGACGGCGATGCACGCTGAGGCG
>NZ_JBKZWT010000355.1:0-3567 GCF_047759905.1 Sinomonas sp. G460-2
CCGCGTGCCTCGAGCGGTACCCCGAGCTCGACGCCCTCGCGCGCGCGACCGGTGCTCTGCGGATCGCGACCGACGACGTCCTCGCGGCGATGGCCGACACCGTGAGCCCCCAGGGCATCCTCGCGGTGTGCCGCCAGCTCGACGTCACGCTCGCCGAGGTCCTGAGCCGCGGCCCTCGGCTCGTAGCGGTCCTGTGCCGGGTCCAGGACCCGGGGAACGCGGGGACGATCCTGCGGGCCGCCGACTCCGCGGGGGCGGACGCGGTCGTCTTCACCGAGGGCAGTGTGGACCCGTACAACCCCAAGACCGTGCGCAGCACGGCCGGCTCGCTCTTCCACGTCCCGTTCGTGATCGGGGCCGACCCCGCCGAGCTCGCGCACCAGCTCCGCGGGGCAGGCGTCGGAGTCCTCGCCGCGGACGGTTACGGCCCCGTGGATCTCGATGCGCTCCAGGACGAGAGCGCGGCGCGCCGCCTGGGTGGGGGAGCGCAGGGCGAGACGGCGCCGGAGGGACGCTCGTCCGGCGAAGGCGAGGCCGCGCCGTCGTACGTGCTGGAGGCGCCCACGGCGTGGCTGTTCGGGAACGAGGCCCAGGGGCTTTCGGACGCCGAGCTGGCCCTCGCGGACGCGCGCGTGGCCGTGCCCCTCTACGGCGAGGCGGAGAGCCTCAACGTGGGGACGGCGGCAACCGTGTGCCTCTACGCGAGCGCCCGCGCGCAGCGTCGGGGCCAGCGGACCGGGTAGATTCGCAAGCATGTCAGCAGGCGGGGGAACCAAGGCAGTCGTCGCGGCACTCGCGGCCAATCTCGCGATCGCGGCGATGAAGTTCGTCGCGTTCGCGCTCACGGCGTCGTCGTCGATGCTCGCCGAGGCCATCCACTCGGTCGCCGATTCGGGCAATCAGATCCTGCTGCTCGTCGGCGGGAAGCGCGCCTCGCGTCAGGCCAGCCCGCAGCACCCGTTCGGCTACGGACGGGAGCGGTACATCTACGCGTTCATCGTCTCGATCGTGCTGTTCAGCGTGGGCGGCCTGTTCGCGCTCTACGAGGCCTGGGAGAAGCTCCAGCATCCGCACGGCATCGAGGGGCCGTGGTGGTGGGTTCCGGTGGCGATCCTGCTCGGCTCGATCGTCGCGGAGAGCCTCTCGTTCCGGACCGGTCTGCGCGAGGCGAGGCCGCACCGCGGCAGCCAAAGCTGGGTCGCGTTCATCCGCACCGCGAAGCAGCCCGAGCTGCCCGTCGTGCTCCTCGAGGACTTCGGCGCGCTCATCGGACTCGTGTGCGCCCTGTTTGGGGTCTCGCTCACGCTCGTGACGGGCGACGGCGTGTGGGACGCGATCGGGACTGGCCTCATCGGGCTCCTGCTCGTGGGCATCGCCGCAATCCTCGCGCTCGAGACGAGCTCGCTCCTGCTCGGGGAATCCGCAAGTGCGGGGGACATCGCGAGGATCGAGGCGGCGATCTCGAGCGACGGCACGCGCATCATCCACCTCCGCACGATGCACCTCGGGCCCGAGGAGCTCCTCGTCGCGGCGAAGTTCGGCGTGGCCCGCGGCGCGTCCGGCGAGAGCATCGCGCGGGCGATCGACGACGCCGAGGCCCGGATCCGCTCGGCCGTGCCGAGCGCTCGGGTCATCTACCTCGAGCCGGATATCCCTCGCGGCGCTCCAGCCAGCCGCTGAGGGCGGCGATGCCGAGGCCGAGGACCGCGAGGCCCGCCCCGACGTACGCGGGGGCCGTGAAGCCCCAGCCCCAGCCGATCACGAGGCCGCCCACGAACGCGCCGAGCGCGTTCGCAACGTTGAGGGCCGAGTGGTTGAGCGAGGACGCGAGCGTCGCGGCGTTCGGCGCTGAGTCGAGGAGCCGGGTCTGGAGGGCGGGGATGAGCGTTGAGCCCGAGCCCCCGATCACGAAGACCATGAGCAGTGCGGTGGGCCACCAGTGCGCGGCCAGGCCGTACAGGACCATGACGACGACGACGAGGCTCAGACCCCGGTAGATGGTGCCCATGACCGAGCGATCCGCCATGCGGCCGCCGATGACGTTGCCCACGACCATGCCCAGCCCGTACAGGGCCACGACGAGCGGCATGAGATTCTCCGGGAGCCCAGCCACTGAGGTCATCGTGTGGGAAATGTACGTGTAGGTCGCGAAGAACCCGCCGAAGCCCACGACGCCGATGAGCAGGGCGAGCCACATCTGCACGCGCGTGAGGGCGCCGAGCTCGCGCCGGATGCTCGCCTCGGGGTGCGCCGGCTCGAACGGGACGAAGCGCCAGATCATGGCGACCGCGGCGAGGCCAATGACGGCGGTGACGACGAAGAGGAGGCGCCATCCGAACGCCTGGCCGAGCCACGTGGCGAACGGGACGCCGAGCACGTTGGCGATCGTCAGCCCGGACATGACCGTCGCGATGGCCCAGCCCCGCCTCGTCGGCGCGACGAGCGTCCCGGCCAGGACCGCGGCGGCGCCGAAATAGGCGCCGTGGGGGAGGCCGGACGCGAAGCGAGAGATCATCATGCTGCCGAAGTCGGCCGCGAAGACGGAGGAGAAGTTGCCGAGTGCGATGAGCGCCGCGAGCCCCATGACGAGGTACTTGCGCGGGAGGCGCGCCCCCACGGCCGCGAGGATCGGGGCGCCGACCACAACGCCGAGCGCGTAGGAGGAGATGAGCTGGCCCGCCTGCGGCGTGGAGAGGCTCAGGCCGCGCTCGATCTCCTTGAGGAGGCCCATCGTGGTGAACTCGACGGTCCCGATGCCGAAGCCGCCGATCGCGAGCGAGAGCATGGCCCAGAAGAGCGGGCGCGGCGCGAGCGGCGCGGGGGCGGCGTGGCTCGGGCCCGGGCTCTGGGCAGGGGCGGTCTGGGCAGCGGGCGTGGTCATGCGCTGATCCTCGGGGTCGGTGCAGGGACGAGGGGCAGCGCTGGCCCTCGGGACTGTTAAACCCTACGCGGTGCCGGCTCATTCCTGACAGCGGCCCATTCGCTAGTCTGGCCCGTTCGCTAGTCTGGCCGAGTGGATGGTGGATACGTGCAGGTGGTCGGCGGGGCGATCGTGGACTCGCTCGAGGAACCCACGCGGCTGCTCGCGGCCCGGCGCACGGCGCCGCCCGCGTTCGCCGGCCAGTGGGAGTTCCCTGGCGGCAAGGTCGAACCGGGCGAGGGCCATGAGGCGGCGCTCCGCCGAGAGCTCGCCGAGGAGCTCGGCGTCGAGGTGCGGCTGGGCCCGGAGGTTGTGGGGGCCGGGCCGGAGGGCTGGCCGCTCAACGAGAAGGCCGCCATGCGCGTGTGGTTCGCCGAGGTGACGGCAGGGGTCCCGGCGGCCCTCGAGGACCACGACGAACTGCGGTGGGTAGCGCTCGACGACGGCGTGCTCGACGACGGCGTGCTCGGCGAGCGGCTCGCAGACCCGGGCCAGTCCGGCGAGGAGCTTCCGTGGATCCCGGCCGACTACCCGATCGTCGCCGCCGTGCGGAGCCTCGCGGCCCGGCTCCGCGCTGGAGGTGACGCCCTGCCTCAGGAGGGTCACGCTCAGAAGAGCTGACCCTGCCCTGCCGCGGCCGCCGTCGG
>NZ_JBKZWT010000356.1:0-3562 GCF_047759905.1 Sinomonas sp. G460-2
GCCTGAGGGCCCCACGTCGGTGTGGGGCCCTCGGGTGGTGGTGTTGTCCGGCGGTGTCCTACTCTCCCACACCCTGGCGGGTGCAGTACCATCGGCGCTGTGGGGCTTAGCTTCCGGGTTCGGGATGGGTCCGGGCGTTTCCCCCACGCTATGGCCGCCGTAACCTGTTCTCCGCGCGCCCCCTGGCCCGGTTGTTGTGCGGGGTGGGGGTGGGGAAGTGTTCGGGTTGCGGTGTTGCGTGCTGTGTTCTGTTGTGGTGTGTGCTGTGGTGGTGGCTGGGTCCTCCGGGGGCCGCCCCTGGGTGGGGCGGTTTTGGGGGGGTTTGTGGTCTGGGGACCGTAGAGTGGACGCGGGCAGTTCGTGTGTTGCTGTGGTGGTGTGAGGCTGTCGGCCTATTAGTACCGGTCGGCTTCGCAGGTCGTTGGTCCCTGCTTCCACGTCCGGCCTATCAACCCAGTGGTCTGCTGGGGGCCTTCGACACTTGCGTGTCTGGAGATCTCATCTTGAAGCGGGCTTCCCGCTTAGATGCTTTCAGCGGTTATCCCATCCGAACGTAGCCAAGCAGCGGTGCACCTGGCGGTACAACTGCCACACCAGAGGTTCGTCCGTCCCGGTCCTCTCGTACTGAGGACAGCCCTTCTCAGATCTCCTGCGCGCGCAGCGGATAGGGACCGAACTGTCTCACGACGTTCTAAACCCAGCTCGCGTACCGCTTTAATGGGCGAACAGCCCAACCCTTGGGACCTACTCCAGCCCCAGGATGCGACGAGCCGACATCGAGGTGCCAAACCATGCCGTCGATATGGACTCTTGGGCAAGATCAGCCTGTTATCCCCGAGGTACCTTTTATCCGTTGAGCGACGGCCCTTCCACGAGGTGCCGCCGGATCACTAGTCCCGACTTTCGTCCCTGCTCGAGATGCCTCTCTCGCAGTCAAGCCCCCTTGTGCACTTGCACTCGCCACCTGGTTGCCGACCAGGCTGAGGGGACCTTTGGGCGCCTCCGTTACTCTTTGGGAGGCAACCGCCCCAGTTAAACTACCCGTCAGGCACTGTCCCTGGCCCGGATCACGGGCCGAGGTTGAGATGCCCAAAGCGACCAGAGTGGTATTTCAACGACGACTCCGCCGGCACTGGCGTGCCGGCCTCACAGTCTCCCACCTATCCTACACAAGCCGCTCCGGACACCAATACCAAACTGTAGTGAAGGTCTCGGGGTCTTTCCGTCCTGCTGCGCGTAACGAGCATCTTTACTCGTAGTGCAATTTCGCCGAGTTCGCGGTCGAGACAGCGGGGAAGTCGTTACTCCATTCGTGCAGGTCGGAACTTACCCGACAAGGAATTTCGCTACCTTAGGATGGTTATAGTTACCACCGCCGTTTACTGGGGCTTGAATTCTCCGCTTCGCCGTGAGGCTGACGGGTCCTCTTGACCTTCCAGCACCGGGCAGGAGTCAGTCCGTATACATCGTCTTGCGACTTCGCACGGACCTGTGTTTTTAGTAAACAGTCGCTTCCCCCTGGTCTCTGCGACCCCTCCCCCCTCCCAGGCGCGTGTCCTGTTCAGGGCCGGGGTCCCCCTTCTCCCGAAGTTACGGGGGCATTTTGCCGAGTTCCTTGACCGCGATTCTCTCGATCGCCTCGGTATTCTCTACCTGATCACCTGTGTCGGTTTGGGGTACGGGCGGCTAGGACCTCGCGCCGATGCTTTTCTAGGCAGCATAGGATCACCCGATCCCCCCTCGCGGGGGTCCCGTCGGACCTCGGGCTTGATGGGCCGCGGATTTCCCTGCGGCCCGCCCTGCATCCTTGGACCAGGTCAACCATCGCCTGGCCGGGCTGCCTTCCTGCGTCACACCTGTTAATGCGCTTGCCTCGCGGCCTCAGGTCCCACGCTCACCCCCGCCCGCGCCCCGAAGGGCGCCAACAGGGGATCCGTTGGTTAGTATCGGCCGTCCGGCATGGGCGGTCCTTCGCCGGTACGGGAATATCGGCCCGTTGTCCATCGACTACGCCTGTCGGCCTCGCCTTAGGTCCCGACTCACCCAGGGCAGATTAGCTTGACCCTGGAACCCTTGATCATCCGGCGGACGGGTTTCCCACCCGTCTTTCGCTACTCATGCCTGCATTCTCACTCGTGCGGCCTCCACCCCTCGGTCACCCGGGAGCTTCACAGCCCGCACGACGCTCCCCTACCCAGCCCCACCCCTGAACCACGAAGGCTAGGGACACATGGGGCTGCCGCGGCTTCGGCGGTGTGCTTGAGCCCCGCTACATTGTCGGCGCGGAATCACTTGACCAGTGAGCTATTACGCACTCTTTCAAGGGTGGCTGCTTCTAAGCCAACCTCCTGGTTGTCTCTGCGACTCCACATCCTTTCCCACTTAGCACACGCTTGGGGGCCTTAACCGGCGGTCTGGGCTGTTTCCCTCTCGACCACGGAGCTTATCCCCCGCGGTCTCACTGCTGCGCTGTGTCTTGCCGGCATTCGGAGTTTGGCTGACGTCAGTAACCTGGTAGGGCCCATCGGCCATCCAGTAGCTCTACCTCCGGCAAGGAACACGCAACGCTGCACCTAAATGCATTTCGGGGAGAACCAGCTATCACGGGGTTTGATTGGCCTTTCACCCCTACCCACAGCTCATCCCCTCCATTTTCAACTGAAGTGGGTTCGGTCCTCCACGACGTCTTACCGTCGCTTCAACCTGGCCATGGGTAGATCACCCCGCTTCGGGTCTAGACCGCGCCACTGAACGCCCTGTTCAGACTCGCTTTCGCTGCGGCTCCCCCACACGGGTTAACCTCGCGACACGGCACTAACTCGCAGGCTCATTCTTCAAAAGGCACGCCATCACCCCAACAAGGAGGCTCTGACGGATTGTAGGCGCACGGTTTCAGGTACTGTTTCACTCCCCTCCCGGGGTACTTTTCACCTTTCCCTCACGGTACTAGTCCGCTATCGGTCATCGGGTAGTATTCAGGCTTATCAGGTGGTCCTGACAGATTCACACGGGATTCCTCGGGCCCCGTGCTACTCGGGGACACCCGCAAGGGCATGCAACAGGCATTTCAGGCTACGGGACTCACACCCACTCCGGCCGGCCGTTCAAGACCGTTCGCCTATGACCGCACACACCCCGGCACGCCGGCAGACGCACCAAGCAGGACCCCACAACCCCATACGCGCAACCCCTGCCGGGTATCACACGCGCACAGTTTGGCCCTCGTCCGCGTTCGCTCGCCACTACTGACGGAATCACTGTTGTTTTCTCTTCCTGCGGGTACTGAGATGTTTCACTTCCCCGCGTTCCCCCCACACCGCCTATGCGTTCAGCGGCAGGTCACCGCACATGACATGCGGCGGGGTTTCCCCATTCGGACACCCTGGGATCACAGTCCGGTTATCGACTCCCCCAGGCTTATCGCAGATTCCCACGTCCTTCATCGGCTCCCGATGCCAAGGCATCCACCGTACGCCCTTGAAAACCTCACACCCCCACACACGGGGGCGCAACAAATCAAGGAAAAAAACCAAGAAAAAATTGCACACAGGAAAAGGAACCC
>NZ_JBKZWT010000357.1:0-3552 GCF_047759905.1 Sinomonas sp. G460-2
CAGCCGCGGACCCCACGGCCTGGAGGCGGTACTGGAGGCTGGCGTCAACGGACTCGTCCAGCGACGCGCGCGTGCTCAGCACAGTCAGGACGCCCACGGCCGCCAGGACAAGCGCCATCGCGAGGGTGAACACGGCCGTGAGCCGGATCCGGATCGGCCATCGGTTCATCGCTGTGCCTCCGCCCGTCCGCCGTCGGCCCGCAGCCGGTAGCCCGCCCCACGGACAGTCTCTAGGGAGAAGACCCCGAAGCGGCGGTCGATCTTCCCCCGCAGTGCCCGGACGTGTACGTCGACCACGTTCGAGTTCGCCTCGAAGGCCACGTCCCAGCAGTTCTCCACGAGCATCTGCCGGGTCAGCACCCGCCCGGGCCGCTCGAGGAAGAACTCGAGGAGGGCGTACTCCTTGGCGGTCAAGGCGATCTCGTCGTTCCCGCGCCAGCACCGCCGTGCCTCGGGATCGAGCCGGAGGTCGCCCGCCGCCAGGACCGTCGGGGCCACGAGCGGTCCCCGGCGGGCGAGGGCCCGCAGGCGGGCCAGGAGCTCCTCGAAGTGGAACGGTTTGGCCAGATAGTCGTCGGCGCCGCTGTCCAGCCCCTTGACCCGGTCGCCGACACCGTCGCGCGCGGTGAGCATCAGCACCGGGGTCAGGACCCCACGCTCGCGCAGCCGCCGGCAGAGCTCGAAGCCGGGATACGCGGGCAGCATCACGTCCAGGACGAGGGCGTCGTAGTCGGCGGACTGTGCTGCGGTGAAGCCCCCGTGGCTGTCCGCAGCCACGTCGACTCCATACCCCTCTTCGGTCAGGCCCCGGCTCAGCAGCCGGGCCATCTTCGGTTCGTCCTCGACGACCAGCACCCTCATCCGTCACCCTCGTCCCGCGTCGCGGCCGCCTTCATGGAAGCTTCATCTGGCCCAAGTACCAATGCACGTGGAACCACCGTTGCAGAGATCGGCCCGAAGAAGGAAACGCGCCGGGACACCGCCCCGGCCGAGAGGACTGAGACCACCATGAGAACCCCTCCCCACGCGCTCCTGAAAGCGGCCGGGATTCCGGTCCTGGCGCTGTTGCTTGCCGGACTGACCGCCTGCGGCGCCCAGTCCGGCACCCCAGGCCACCACACGGACATGACTGCCCACGCCGCCGTGCAGGCAGACGACGACGAAGGCCACCGCAGCCTGCCGATCGCGACCACGGACGCTGACTGGAAGCCCGTGACCGACGCACTCGGGCGCACCGGCAAGTTCGGCGACAACAACGGCGTGTACCGGATCCCGCTGACCCGCACCGACCTTCACGTCACCACCAAGGGCGTGGACATCAAGCCCGGCCTCTCCCTCGGAGGCTACGCCGCGTTCGCCAAATATGACGACGGCGCCATGCTCATGGGCGACCTCGTCGTCACCGAGGCCGAACTCCCCAAGGTCACCGACGCACTCCAGGCCCACGGCATCGAACAGACCGCCGTGCACAAGCACCTCCTCGAGCAGTCCCCAGCCGTCTGGTGGACCCACATCCACGCCATGGGCGACCCCGCCAAGCTCGCCGAAGGGCTCAAGGCCGCCCTCGACGCGACCGCGATCCCCGCCCCCGCAGCCCCGGCCGCGACCCAGCAGCCCGTCGACCTCGACACTACGGCAATCGATTCCGAGATCGGCCGCAAGGGCACCGCCGACGGCGGGATCTACAAGTACAGCATCGCCCGCAAGGAGACCATCACTGACGGCGACCACCTCCTCACGCCCGCCTCCGGGGTCACCACCGGGATCAACTTCCAGCCCGTCGGCGGCGGCAAGGCCGCCATCAACGGCGACTTCGTCCTCACCGCCTCCGAGGTCCAGCCGGTCATCCAGGCCTTGCGCAGGGGCGGCATCGACATCGTCGAGCTCCACAGCCACAGCCTCACGGAACAGCCCCGACTGTTCTACATGCACTTCTGGGCCGTCGACGACGGCGCCAAGCTCGCCAAGGCCCTCCGCCCAGCGCTCGACGCCACCAACTTCAAACCGGCCAGCTAGACACCCATCCCCCCGAAAGAAGGCCGCCGCGGCACCGGGCACCCCGGCGCCGCGGCGGTTCGCTAGTGCTGCGCGACCCCGCGCTTCCAGTAGCCCATGAACGCCACCTGCTCCCGATCGATCCCGCAGTCCTGCACGAGGTACCGCCGAAGGCCCTTCACGAGTCCGGACTCCCCGGCGATCCACGCGTAGAACGGGCGGACGGTCGCCTGCGCGATGCCCGTGGCCTGGCCTTCGCCGAACAGCCGTCGGTACTGTGGCGTGTCCCACATGAGCTCGCGCTCCGGGCCGACGTCGAGCGGCTTGCCCGCGGCTGAGGCCCGGGCCACGAGGTCCGGCCCGGGCGCGCAGAACGGCTCGAGGACCACGCCGCGCACCGCCTCCGCGAGCAGCTCGCCATGGCCGTGGGCGCCCCGCGCGAGCCACGTGATGTCCGAGTCGGCCCGCGTCGGCAGGTCCAGGAAGTCCTCGGCAGCCGGGACCTCGATGATCGCGTGGGCGCGCATGCCGGCGGGGAGGTCGCGAAGGATGCCGCCGATCGCGGGCAGAGCCGTCTCGTCCCCGACGAGGAGCACATGGCGCGCGAGGCCGGGGGCGAACTCGATCCCGGCGCATTCGCCCGAGGCGGCGTTCGGGCCGAACACGAGCGTCTCGGTCCCCGGCCGAGCACTCCGCGCCCAGGCCGCCGCAGGGCCCGAATGCACCGTTCCGTCCCGCCCGGCCTCCGCGTGAAGCACGAAGTCGATGTCGATCTCCGGATACGCCTCGTCGAGCCTGGCCTCCCTGACCGTGTACGTCCGCATCTCGCCGCGGACCTCCGGGGGCAGGGCGAGCCACGCCTGGTACCACGAGCCGTCGTCGTCAGATTCGGCAAGGTCCTCGGGGCGCGGCGGCCGCTGGCCAGGCGCCGGCACCACGAGCTTGACCCTCAGATCCCACGTGGCGCCGTCCGCGTCCGTCGCGAAGTCGCGCAGGGACGAGCCACCGAGCGTGATCCGGCGCATGGCGGGGCTGAGGTCCTGCGCGGCCGTCACCGTGAGCGCGAACGGACGCACGACGGCGCCGCGCGCCCGGGCGCGTTGGGCAGCGCCTCCCGCGTTGGGTCGGCTCATGGCGTGGCTCCTTCAGAAGGGTGGGTGGCCTGGACCGGCCGGTGCCTCCCGACCGGGACGATGAGGGGCGTGCCCGAGACGGGGTCCCGGACGACGCGGGATTCGAGGCCGAAGACGGTCGCGACGAGTTCCTCCGTGAAGACCTCGCCGGGCGCACCCTGGGCGGCGATCGCTCCGTCCTTGAGCGCGACGACGTGGTCGGCGTACCTGGCCGCGAGGTTGAGGTCGTGGAGCACCGCGGCGACCGTGACCTTGCGCGTCGCGTTGAGGTCCCGGATGAGGTCCAGCACCTCGACCTGGTGGGCGAGGTCCAGGAACGTCGTGGGCTCGTCGAGGAGCAGGACCTCGGTCTCCTGGGCGAGCGCCATCGCGATCCACACGCGCTGGCGCTGACCCCCGGAGAGCTCGTCGATGCCGCGGTCTG
>NZ_JBKZWT010000358.1:0-3510 GCF_047759905.1 Sinomonas sp. G460-2
AACTACACCTGGTGGCTCGACGTCGAGACCGCCAACACCTGGCAGGAGGACACGACGGCGAACCGCGCGGTGCTCGAAGGCATGACGGCCTCCTTCGCGGCGCAGGGAGCGCGGGTGGGCCTCTACTCGACGGCGCGGCAGTGGGCGCGGATCGTCGGGAGTGCCCCCTCCACGAGCCCGCTCTCGGCACTGCCAGATTGGCTCGCCGGGGCGACGACGGCGGACGGGGCGAAGGCGCTCTGCGCCCAACCCCCGCTGACGAGCCGCGGGCGGGTTGAACTCACCCAGTACGTCGCGGCGGCCGACGGCGACTACCCCTGCGCGGGCTGAGTCCCCGCCGGAGGTGGGGACGGGACCCCGCAACGGATCAGTGGTAGTGGCGCGGATCCGCCTTGATCTTCTTCTGCGACTTGGCCGCCGCGGCGTCGCGGACGCGCTTCTGCTCCTCGCGCACGGCCGCCATGCTGGCCCGCTCGTCAACGAGCCACTGCGGGCGGTTCTGCAGGAGATCGCTGATCTCCGACGTGGTGAGCGCGTCGGTCACGCCGCCGCGGGCAAGCCCACTGATGGACACGTTGAGCTTCTGCGCGACGACCGGCCGAGGGTGAGGGCCGTCGCGCCGCAGGTCCGCGAGCCACTCCGGGGGATTGGCCTGGAGCTCGTCGAGCTGCTCGCGGCTCACCTCGCTGTCCTGGAACTCCGCCGGCGTAGCGGGCAGGTAGATGCCCAGCTTCTTTGCGGCGGTGGCCGGCTTCATGGACTGGGGCTTGCGGGAAGTCATGGGTTAAGCGTAGCCGGGCTACGGTTGACGCATGAGTTCCGAGCACGTGCCTCCTTCCGGCCTCCGCGTCGCCTTCGTCGCGGGAGTGTCCCCGGGCAAGTGGTTCCACCGCTGGGAGGAGCGCTTCCCGGACGTACCCCTCAGCTCGGAAATGGTCGACGACGCCGAGCAGCTCGCCGTGATCCGCGACGGCCGGGCGGATGTTGCCTTCGTGCGGCTCCCCGTGGACCGCGACGGCCTCCACGTCATTCCGCTCTACGATGAGCTCCCCGTGGTCGTGGCCCCCAAGGGCCACGAGATCCAGGCGTTCGACGAGGTGCCCCTCGCCGAGATCGAGGACGAGCTCTTCGAGTACGACGGCGGCCACTCCGAGCGCCTCGACCTCGTCGAAGGCGGGGCGGGCCTCGCGATCCTCCCGATGAGCGTGGTCCGCCACTTCAACCGCAAGGAGCTCCGCTACCGGCCGGTCACCGGGGTGCCCGAGTACGCGGTCGGCATCGCGTGGCTGCGCGAGAACGAGAGCGACGAGATCCAGGAGTTCGTCGGCGTGGTCCGCGGCCGGTCCGCGAGCAGCTCGAGGCAGACGTCGGTGCAGAAGGATGAGCAGGAGGCCGCGAAGCAGCGGCGCGTTGATCGCGCCGCATCGCAGTCGGCCGAGGCGAGGGCCCGCAACGACGCCAGTCGCGCCGCCAAGTCCGCCCGCTCAGGGCGCGGAGCCGGAAAACCCGGCAAGCCTGGCGGCAAGGGTCGCCGCCCGGGTGGGGGCCGCCGTCGTTCGCGGTAGCGGTCCGCTCCTGCCCACTTTGGCCCACAGAACGGGCTTGCGACCACGCTCCAGAACGGGTCGAAGCCCTCGGCGGGACCCCAGAGTGGGCAGGAGGGGACGCGTCAGCGGGCGTCGTGCGGTGCAGAGCGGCGCGTGAGGGTCCAGACGTTCGCGCCGTCACGCCGCTCGCACGTGATAGTGGTGAGAAGCTGGCGGGCCAGCGCGAGACCGCGACCGGCCTCCGCATCGGGGCCAGGCATCTCGCCCGCGCCCTCGGGAATCACCACGGGCTGCGCGCCGAGCTCGAAGAGCCGCGCGAGCAGGAGGTCCGGGTGAACCTCGACCTCGAGGTCGAGCTGGACCTCGCCGCCCGGGGGCTTCGCGTGCCGGACGGCGTTGGTCACGACCTCGACGACGGCGAGCTCGAAGGGGAGCCGGTCCTCGGGGTCGATGACGAGGGCGAGGTCCCACAGGCGCACGAGCTCGTCCTGGACGGCCTCGACGATCGGCGGCATGGCGGGCCCGCGCACGTGCCCTTCGGCTAGCAGCTCAGGCATTTCGGTACGCGTCCTCGACCTTGCCGTACGGCTTCAGGATCCGATCCATGCTGGTCAGCTTGAGCACCATCTGTACTTGCTCCCCCACGTTGGCGATTCGCAGATCTCCGCCGGCCTGGCGCGCGGCCTTGAGGCACCCCACGAGCGCCCCCAGGCCGGAAGAGTCCATGAACTCGGTCTCTCCGAGATTGAGGACGAGGCGGCGGTGCCCGGAATCGATCGCGTCCGAAACCGCGGCCTTGAGCATCGGAGCGCCGACCATGTTGAGCCGTCCGCGCGCTGCCACCTCGGTGTAGCCGTCCCGTTCCTCGACGGCAAATTTCATGCTTCCTCCTTGTCCGCCACAACGGTCGGATCGAATCCTCGGTAGCGCGCAGCTCCGACGAGCACACTCAGCAGGACGACGTCGAAGATCGCCCACACGATGTTCACCACGGTACCGAGCCCTTCGCCGAGACCGAAGCCCCAGCGGACGGCGCCCGTCACACACGCGACAAGAAGCAGAGCCCCGAGGACGGCTTGGGGCCACACGAGAGGCAACGCGGCGCGGCGTTCGCCCCGCGACTTGGGCGTCACGGAGAAGCCCAGCGGCCGCCCGAACCACACGTTCGCGGCCGCGGTGGTGCAGGCCCGGATCCAGGTGGGGAACAGGGCGAGGCTGTACTGCTGCCCGCGCCACGTCTTCGCACCCTGCGCGACGAGGACGAACAGGATCTGATTGAGCACCATGAACGGCACGAAGCGCTCGAAGAAGGACGTGTCGAGCGCCGTGACCGGCAGGACTCCGAACAGCAGGTACGCGAGCGGCCCGGCGAAGTACACGACGGCCGCGAAGCCGGAGAGGTAGCTCCACATCGTGGCGAAGTACAGGATCCGCTGGGGCCACGAGAGGCCGCGCATCGTGAGCGGATTCTCGCGCAGCATGACCTGCACTGTGCCTTGCGCCCAGCGCATGCGCTGGGTGAGCATCGCGGGGAGGTCCTCGGGCGCGAGCCCGACCGCGAGCACCTCGTGGTGGTAGATGCTGCGCCAACCCGAGGCGTGGAGCCGCATCGACGTGGACATGTCCTCGGTCACCGAGATCGTGGAGAGCGGCATGATGGGCTGCGCCTCATGCAGGCGCTCGACGCTCACCGCGTCAAGGAGGGCACGCAGCGACTCGAGCGCGCCGAGCGGCGAGAGGTCGCGGGCCGCGAGGCGGTCGACGGCGGCGTCCAGCTCCACGGGATCGTCGCCGAGGGTCTCCTCGCCGAACTCCCCGACTTCCGCGCGCAGGGTCGCGACGTCCGCGGAGGCGTTCGCGAGGTCCTCGGCGACGAGGGTTCGGACCGCCGCGTCGACGTTGGCCTGCACGGCATACGTCGCGTCGCCGAAGGAGCCGCCCGACGCGAGGCGCCGCGAACCCT
>NZ_JBKZWT010000359.1:0-3472 GCF_047759905.1 Sinomonas sp. G460-2
TGAGGGGACAGCGCGAGGCCAGCTCGCCGTCGTCCATGAATTCCTTCCCGGCGGGAAGGACCTCTGGCAGCTCGCGCTCGACGCCGCCGCGAGCGGCGAGGACTTCACCGACCATGCGCGTGGCCTCGGCGAGGCGACGGCGCGCGTCCACGAGGCGCTCGAGGCGAGCCTCGGGAGCGAGGCGCTCGATGACGCCGCGGCCGCCGAGTTCGTGGGCGGGCTGTCCTCGCGGCTGCGCGCCGCGTGGGAGGAGGTCCGGGAGAGCGTCGGGTTGCCCGCCGCCGCGCTCGAGAGCCTCCTCGCGACGCTCGCGGGGGAGGCCTCGGGCCTTCGTGTCCAGCGCATCCACGGCGATCTGCACCTCGGCCAGATCCTGAACTTCCCGGGCCACGCCGAGCGCCCCTACGCCATCCTCGACTTCGAGGGCGAGCCCCTGCGGCCCGTGTCGGAGCGGAGCCGCCCCGACGTGCCGCTGCGCGACGTCGTCGGAATGCTGCGCTCGTTCGACTACGCGGCAGGCGCCGCCGTGCGCACGGTTCCGGCCGCGCGCGTGCCGAAGGATTGGACCGACGCGGCAGGGAATGCGTTCTGGGAGGGCTACGCGAGCGTGCTCGAGCAGGCCGATCCGTTCGGCGGCCCGCTCTTCGCGGCGTTGTGGCTCGACAAGGCGCTCTACGAGGTGGCCTACGAGGAGCGGAACCGGCCCGCGTGGGCAGAGATTCCGCTGCGGGCCGTGCGGACGGCGCTCGCCGCCTACGTCCCCGAGGGCCTGCCCACGGACATGGCGGGCCCAGAGGGACCTGCAGAACTTGCGGCTTCGGGCCGCCGAGGAGAGGAGAGAGACGTGTCAGAGCACACTGAACAGCAGGGTGCCCAGGCGGGGGGCTTCGCGGAGTCCGCGGCCCCGATTCCGGTCCCGCAGGATGTCCTGGGCCGCGTCGCCGCCGGTTCGTTCCACGCCCCGCACGCCGTGCTCGGCGCGCACCTCGCCGAGGACGGCTCGGTGACGATCCGCACCGTCAAGCATCTCGCGACCGGCGCCACCGCCGTCACGCCGAGCGGGCGGGTGCCGCTGCGCCACGAGGCGCACGGCGTATGGACCGCGGTGCTCCCCGCAACGGACGACGGCGGGGTGCCCGACTACCGCCTCGAGGTCGAGTACGGCGAGGGCCACGTGGTCGACGTCGACGACCCGTACCACTACATGCCGACCGTCGGCGAGCTGGACATCTATCTCATCGGCGAGGGCCGGCACGAGGAGCTGTGGAAGGCGCTCGGCGCCCGGGTCCAGCGCTACCACTCGGTGCTCGGCGACGTCGAGGGTACGGCGTTCACGGTGTGGGCGCCGGGCGCGCAGGCGGTCCAGGTGAAGGGCGACTTCAACGGCTGGGACGGCCGCGAGCACGCGATGCGCAGCCTCGGCTCCTCCGGCGTGTGGGAGGTCTTCATCCCCGGCGTTGTAGCAGGGGCGTGCTACAAGTTCGGCATCCTGACCCGCGCCGGGCACTGGGTCGAGCGCGCGGATCCCATGGCGTTCGGCACCGAGGTGCCGCCGCGCACGGCGTCGCGCGTCGTCGAGACCCGGTACGCGTTCAAGGACGACGCTTGGATGACCGAGCGGGCGGCGAAGGACCCACACAATTCGCCCATGAGCGTGTACGAGGTGCACCTCGGCTCGTGGCGCCCCGGGCTCAGCTACCGAGACCTCGCGAAGGAGCTCGTCGACTACGTCTCGGAGATGGGCTTCACGCACGTGGAATTCATGCCCGTGGCGGAGCATCCGTTCGGCGGCTCGTGGGGGTATCAGGTCACGTCCTACTATGCGCCGAGCTCGCGCTTCGGCCACCCGGACGATTTCAAGTACCTCGTGGATCAGCTCCACCAGGCCGGGATCGGCGTGATTGTGGACTGGGTGCCCGCACACTTCCCGAAGGACGAATGGGCGCTGGCCCGCTTCGACGGCGAGGCGCTCTACGAGCACTCCGACCCGCAGCAGGGCGAGCACCCCGACTGGGGCACGTACATCTTCAACTTCGGCCGGACTGAGGTCCGGAACTTCCTCGTGGCGAATGCTCTGTTCTGGCTCGAGGAGTTCCACGTGGACGGACTCCGGGTGGACGCCGTGGCGTCGATGCTCTACCTCGACTATTCGCGCGAAGAGGGCCAGTGGCGCCCGAACCAGTTCGGCGGGCGCGAGAACCTCGAGGCGATCTCCTTTCTGCAGGAGGCGAATGCCACGGCGTACAAGCGCAATCCGGGCATCGTCATGATCGCCGAGGAGTCGACCGCGTTCCCGGGCGTCACCAAGCCGACCTCGATGAACGGGCTCGGGTTCGGGCTCAAGTGGAACATGGGCTGGATGCACGATTCGCTCCAGTACATGCACGAGAACCCCGTGAACCGCCGGTGGCACCACAACAAGATGACGTTCTCGATCATGTACGCCTTCAGCGAGAACTTCCTCCTGCCCATCAGCCATGACGAGGTGGTGCACGGAAAGGGCTCGATGCTGCGCAAGATGCCGGGCGATCGCTGGCAGCAGCTCGCGAACCTCCGCGCGTTCTACGCGTTCCAGTGGGCGCACCCGGGCAAGCAGCTCATCTTCATGGGGTGTGAGTTCGGGCAGGAGGGCGAGTGGAACCAGGAGCATGGGCTCGACTGGTGGCTCGCCGACACCGAGCCGCATCAGGGGCTGCAGAAGCTCATCCGCGAGCTCAACTCCATCTACCGCGATCGGCCCGCGCTCTACACGCAGGACAACGATCCGGCCGGGTACGAATGGATCCGTGGCGATGATGGCGACCACAACGTGGTCTCCTTCATCCGCTGGTCCGCGGATGGGGCTCCGCTCGTGTGCATCGCGAACTTCGCGGGCGGTCCCCACCTCGACTACACGGTGGGGCTTCCGCTGGCGGGCGCGTGGACCGAGGTCCTCAACACGGACGCAACCGAATACGGCGGCTCCGGCGTGACGAACGGCGGGCTCGTCATGGCCGAGCAGCGGGACTGGGACGGCAAGCCCGCCGCGGCGACGCTCACGCTGCCGCCGCTGGGCGTCGTCTACCTCGAGCCGAGCGCGATCGACTGAGTCCGCGAACGACGGCGGCTGGCCCGCCGTGCGCGGCCGCCGAAGCCGCGCAGACTGAGGCCCGGATCCGCGGAATCCGGGCCTCAGCTGTACCCGCCGGACGGTTGGCACTCGCGCGCGGACGGTGGTATAGTTTTATCCCGCGCCACCGAGAGGGCGGCGCAAAAAATCCCTTGCTCAGCAGCGATCAGTCGCTGGCCGAACGGCCGGTTTGACTCGGTGCGGCCGGGCGGGTAGGTTTGAGAAGTTGCTTCGGAGCAAGTCCAGAGGATCTGGAGGCGCCCGAAGGGGCCTGTTGTTTGAGAACTCAATAGCGTGCCATGTTTGGATTTGATGCCATTTTTTTGATGGCTGTTTGCCTGGTCCTGGTGCTTTCTCGTGTGC
>NZ_JBKZWT010000036.1:0-21737 GCF_047759905.1 Sinomonas sp. G460-2
GCCGACGGAGTCACTTGAATCGGCGCCGCGCGTGCTTGAGACGCCGGACGGGCCGAGACTGAGCCGGGGCCGGAAGGCGGCCTTCGCACTCGCGTGCCTCGCTGCCGGGTTCCTGCCGGTGTCGGTCGGTTACGTCCCGGGCGATGCCATTCGGCTGGTCTGTGGCGTGGCCGTCGTCGCCGCCTTCCTTGTCCTCGCGCTGCTGGCCAGGCGCAGTGCAATTATGCACAGGTACTGGGAGATACCCCTTGCCTTCTTCGGCATGGCCCTCTTCGTCCTGGCCGATCGCTACGTGCCAGGATTCCTCGTGGTCCAGGTGCTGCACAGCCCTCCGGTCCCCGGCAACCCGCTGGCCTCGACGGTTCCGGGCACGGTGGTCGTCGAGCTCGACGAGCTGCTGCTCACCCTCCTCGCCGTCCTGGTGGTGGTCTGGATCTCGAGGAGTTCACTAGCCTCGATCCATGTCCGCAGAGGGCGATTCGGAAGAGCCTACGCGATCGGAATCGTCGGTTTGGTCGCCTTCTACGTACTCACCTTCTTTGCCCTGTCCCACGCACGATTCATCCCCGTTCACGGTACCTTCGATCTCGGCCGCTATCTCGGCCTGACGCCTGCGCTCCTGGCCGCGGTGGCTGCCAACGGGTTCCTGGAAGAGCTGATGTTCCGCGGTCTGCTGATGTCCAGGCTCAACATCGCCTTCGGACCCTACCTGGCGACCTTCATCCAGGCGGCCATCTTCGCTTCCTGGCACGTCGGGGTCGCCTACACGGCCTCGGCCATCGTCTTCATCGTCCTGTTCGCTTTCCCCCTCGGACTGATCGGCGCCTATCTCACGCGCAGCTCGGGCAGCATCGTTCCGTCGTCACTCTTCCACGCGGGCGTGGACATGCCGATCTACCTGGCATTCCTGTCCTACATCTCCTAGCTGCCTGAGGGCGCCAGCCCTGCTCCGACAAAGCCACCGTGAGTTAGCAGAAGGTGGGCCGCCCCTGCCGTACCCACAGATTCCCGA
The DNA here is from genome assembly GCF_047759905.1 of Sinomonas sp. G460-2. Classification (NCBI taxonomy): domain Bacteria; kingdom Bacillati; phylum Actinomycetota; class Actinomycetes; order Micrococcales; family Micrococcaceae; genus Sinomonas; species Sinomonas sp. G460-2. The sequence continues at coordinate 1,013 of NZ_JBKZWT010000036.1, forward strand.
CCCGCGTCATGACGCACTAGTGGCAAAGTTGAAGGAGAGACAAGAGCAAAGACGCCAGCGCGAACCCGAGTAGGGTCGCTCTACCGGACGCTGCCGTTCCCTTCATCGAAGCGGGAGCATGGAGTCTCGCCCAAGAGAGACGTTGACCGGATCTACGACGGCTACCCCGATGTTGCGCTCGAGATGATCAACGGCCGCACCTTTGACGGAAGCATCCAGCTGCTTGAGTATATTCCGACGGTTCTGTCCGAGCCGCCAGGTTCCGCGACTGTCTGAACAGACTCAGCCACAGCTCAGCGAGGAGACAGCCGCGTAGCCGACGATCGTGTCAGCCTCTGAAAACTGTTGAGAAATCTCCAGTACGCGTCCGTTCAGGGATAGCCTCGGACGCGCCGTCGCATCACGCCTACTTTGCGGCGTCAACCGCGACACCGGGCGGTAAGGCGATGGCGCCCGCGAGGGCCGTTCAGGCGAAGGGCGGTCCCGCCGCGCAGGTGCGGCAGGTCAGCGCTGCCGTCGCCGGTGCACGTGAGAAAGGCGACTTGCTCGGTCCAGGTCAGTCGGGTTGACGATGGACCCTCTTCGATCAGGACGGTGACGAGCGAGGTCCAGCGCAGCACTCTGTCGATGAGTGATTCATACGTGAACACGATTCGACGGTTCGCGACGATGTCGATGTAGCGGGACCGATAGTCGAGACTTTCCGGCGCCGATTCCCCGGCGGAGAAGGTGCTGCTTGCAGTCTCGCCCCCCGCCGACACGGAACTCATGGTGGTACGTCGCTTCCGAGCCAGGGAGTCCGAACCAGCGACGGCGGATGCCTGAGTCGGCAAACGCAGCGAAGACGGCGGATGGATCAGCATTGAGCTCGCGAGCGAGCGTGAACGTGTCGTGGCGGACGTTGAGCACATCGTCCGGCGTCGAATCTGAAACAGTCACTCCGGCCATGACTCAACCCTGCCTCACGAGACAACGAGAGACTAGCAAGAAGCCGCCCTCTCGTCCGGGGGACCGCGTCCGGTAAAGGATCCCTCAGTGGGCAGGCCGACGACCGATTGCGGCGTGCGGCCGTCGCGGAGCTCGGCGCGTGGGAGGAGGAGTCACGCGGAGTGTCGAGGCCTCCGGACTGAGCGGGGCAGCGTCGCGGGACAGTGGCGGGCCTCGGGGCCGGCTTTGCAGTCGAAAGCGTCGGACCTCAATTCGAAACTGTTGACGCCAAGAGCATGAAGGGATCCAGCCCGGAGCGTAGGCTCCGTGCAGAGAGGAGCAGCCATGCCCACCGACAGCGACCACCTGAATGCGTTCGCCGCGATCCGCCACGGTGAGGTGGAACGCCTTGAGGCCCTCATACAGGCACACCCCGATCTTCCCAACTGGCGTCTGGGCGGGCCCGCGCGAGGGCGTACGCCACTTCATGTCGTCACCGACTGGCCCGGCTACTTCCCGAACGGACCGCAAATCGCCCGGCTCCTTCTCGAAGCCGGAGCCGACGTCGACGCGCGCGGCAAGGACGGCTCTGGCGAGACACCGCTGCACTGGACCGCCAGCAGCGACGACGCCGCGGTGGCCCGGGTCCTGATCGCGGCCGGGGCGGACATCGAGGCGCCCCACGGCTCGATCGGGACGCCGCTCGACAACGCGATCGGCTACGGCTGCTGGAACGTGGCCCATCTGCTCGTCGAGCGCGGCGCGCGAGTCGACAAGCCCTGGCACGCTGCCGCCCTCGGGGCGCTAGACCGCCTCGAGGAGCTCCTCCACGCCGATCCCGTCCCGGGAACGGACGACGTGAACCAGGCACTCTGGCACGCATGCGCAGGCGGGCACCGGCGCGAGGCCGAGCTCTTGGTCGAGTTCGGCGCCGATCTCGCCTTCACCCCGGACTACGGCCGAGGCACCCTGCTCGACGTGGCCTCGAATCACGGAACCCAGCGGATGAACCTCATCGAATGGCTGGAGGGACTCGGCCTTCGGCGCAGTGAGGGCTAGGGGTGTCCCCCCTAACTTTCGGGGGTTTGACTGGCAGCTGTGGGAGCGCGTCGTGGACAGGTGCTCTCTCAGACGAGGCATAGGCCCGGCTCGGGGCCTTTGATGCCAGTGGCATGATCGCCCGTCGCGACCGAGTCGGGCGGTGGCGAGGTCACGTCGGACAGGCAGCCGGCCGCAGTCAGGCTGTCCAGGGATCCCCTAACGGGCGGCGCGCCGCCGGAACCCGGGCGTGCCGCCGGGAGCAGCGACGCGGACCGATCCAGCGTGCTCGACACGATCTCGCCTCGTGCCAAGGCCGCTCGCAGGGATGATCAAGTCATTCCCTGTCACGAGTCGTGCCTCCGAACCAGCGCGACGGCTGCGGTTGGACCTGCGAGGCACTCGAAGAAGGCCCTCGGGGCAAGGCACGCCGCCCCACCCGGCCTCTTTGGACCGGAGGGAAAGAAGCAATAATCCTCGAACTCGTCGACCACGACGGCTAAACGAAAGTGGCCGCCAAGGGCCGGCTGAACCTGGTCGCAGCCCCAGAGCTGAAGGCCGCCGTGAACGACGCGATCGCCGCGGGCCACCGTCGACTCGTGCTGGACCTGGCGGAGGTCGACTTCATGGACTCCAGCGGACTCGGGGCCATTGTCGTGTGCCTCAGGGCCGCCCGTGAAGCCGGGGGCGACCTGCGGCTGGCCAATGCGGGTGAGCAGGTGAGGATGGTCCTCGAGCTCACCGGCTTGCTCGGCGTCCTCAAGCCCTATGCCAGCAGCGAAGGGGCTTACCGGAATGGCTGAGCCCCTCGTCACCGACCACGCCCACGGGGCCGCGGTGCCCGACTTCGTCGACGATGTCCAGGACCTGCTCTCCCGGGACCTGCCCAAGGCACCGGAGATCGGGCCGCAGGACTGCATGGCGTTCGAGCTGGCCGTCGTCGAGGTCGTCACCAACGCAGTCCAGCACACCGAGGCCACCCACAAGACGGCCGTCGAGCTGGACTTCGAACTCGAGATCCGACCGTCTCTCATGCTGGCGCGCCTCTACGAGATCGGAGCCGAGCCTTTCGACATGCCGGAGTCGGACACCATGCCCTCGCACGAGCAGAGTCGGGACGCGGCCTGGCCCTGGCGCGCCAGCTGCTCTCCACTATCACCTGCGAACGCCGCGGCACGACCAACCTCTGGACCCTCACGCGCCAGCCGGGCCACACTAACCGGCAGGCCGGCCACGGACCCCGCAGGCCCTGAACGACCTCGGCTGGTTCGGTTTACCGTGAGGTATGCCAGCCGCGAAGTCACTTCCTATGACCAGAAGGTCACACGGGCACGCGAGCTCAAAGCGCAAAGACTCATGCCGGCCTTGGGCGAGATTGCTCGAGGCGGTAGGCCGCTCCACATCGGGCGGCGCACGACGGCCCAAGCCCGAGCGCGGCGCAGCACCGTTTGTGGCTCCGTCATTCCTTCGGACTCAGTTCGAGGGCCGCAGAATCCGGGCGTTGTCCCGAAGACAAGAGCTGCATGGGCGGAAGGGGTGCAAGTGCGACTACGCCGCCCGGGGTGCGGGCGGTCATCCCGTCACGACGTCCCTGCGTCCCACGGCCGCGACCGCCACGGCTGCGGCGGCGAGGCCCGCGGCCGTGAACCAGACTGAGGCTGACCAGGAGGGCGCCGCCGCTGCGATGTCGGGGGCGTGGCCGAAGGCGGCGATGCGTACGCCCCACTCGGGCACGCGCAGGAGCTTGCCGAGCATCGCGACGGTCGCGCTCCCGGCCAGGGGTGCCCACGCGAGCGCATGCCACCGGGGAAGGATGGCGATCAGGAGGAGGGCGATCCCGCCGAGCGCGAGGCAGGCGGGCCATTGGCCGAGGATGTAGCCGAGCGCGCGGAGGCTGGCGTGGTCTTCGTGCACAAGGAACGCGGTCACGGCCGCCGCGGCGAGGCCGCCGACCGCGAGCAGGATGAGGGAACCGATCGCGGTGACGGCGGCGGTGGCTGCGAGCACCTGCCAGCGCCGCTGGCCGGTGGTGAGGACGAGGTCCACCAGTCCCGCCCTTTCGTCGCGGGCGGCGTGGCCGACGGCGATGACGACGTAGCAGGCCACGGTGATCCCGAGGATGAGGCCGACGAAGGCGAAGTAGCTGGCGACTGGAGCGTTCTGCCCCGTCATGCCCTGCATCAGCTCGCTGGTGGCCTGGTCGTTCTTCATGACGGAGACGAGCCCGGAGCTCAGTCCGCCGAAGAGGGCTCCGAGCAGGCCCAGGCCCACGGACCAGGCCACGATCTGGGCCCGGGACAGCCTCGCGGCGAGTCCGACGACGTTCCGGGCCCTGGCGCGTCGGGTGCTGCGGCTGCGGGGGGTGAAATAGCCGGCCAGGAATTCCCGGTGGGCGCCGAGGAGCCGTTCGACGGCGACGAGGCCGGCGATGGCTCCGAGGGAGGCGGCGAGTGGCAGGAGGTGGTCCCCGGAGTAGGGGGCGACGACGGCCCTCCACCCGAGCGGGGTGTACCAGTTCAGCCAGGGCTGGCCGCCCGTGTCCGCGAGGGCCCGGACGACGAAACTGGTTCCGAGCACGGCCATGGCCAGCCATCGGGCCGTGGTCGCCTCGGGCATGAGCTGGGCGCAGATCAAGGCGAGGACGCCCACGGCGAACGCTGCGACGGCGACGACGGCGCCGAAGGAGACGGCTCCGTTTGTCGTGAGCTCGGCAACGTGCCCGACCTGCAATGCCAGGACAAGGCTGCACAGTGCGCCGAGCAGTCCGGACGCGATGGCGAGGACGATGAGCACGGCGATGCCGTAGCGGCCCGGGGCGACCCCGCAAGAGCGCACCAGCTCGAGCGTGCCGGCGTCCTCGGCGCCGCGGGAGAGCCGCACGGCGAGCAGGAGGGCCATGAGGCAGCCGAGGACCATGAGGTAGGCCCCGGTCTCCATGGTCAGGAGCTGGCCGACGGTGCCCGGTGACGGGATGAGTCCGTAGAAGACCTTCATGGCCACATTCGCGCGCATGGTCTCGATCAGGACCTGCCGCTGGGACAGGGCCGGGTAGGTGGCCGCGTAGGAAGGGGCCGTGATCGCGACGAGGGCGGCGAGCGGGATTACCCAGGCCAGGATCCGGACCCGTTGCTGGCGCAGGAGGAAGACGACGAGGGCGGTCATTGCGGACTCGTCTCGTAGTGGCGCAGGAAGAGATCCTCCAGGCTTGCGGGCACGCACGTGATGTCCTGGGCATCGGCCCGGGCGAGGATGCCGAGTACCTCCGGGACTCTCGTGCGTGGGACGCTGAGTTCGACTCTCCCGTCGGTCTGGTCCGCCACGTCCAGGCCGACGGCGCGGAGCTCGGCGAGAGTCGGTCCCGTGTAGTCGCCGAGGATGGCGGTGACCGTTGATGCCGCAAGATGCCGCATCTGGGAGAGCGGACCCGATTCGATCAGCCGGCCGTCCTTGATGATCGTCACGTCCCGGCACAGCTGCTCCACCTCGGCGAGGTCGTGGCTCGACAGGAGCGTGGTGCGGCCCTGTGCGGCGGCCTCGCGTATGCAGCCGGCGAAGACCCGCACCATGAGCGGGTCGAGTCCGGCGGTCGGCTCGTCGAGAACCAGCAGCTCCGTCCGGGCGGCGAAGGCTGCGACGAGCATGACCTTCTGCCGGTTTCCCTTGGAGTACGTGCGCACGCGCTTGCTCGGGTCGAGGGCGAACCGCTGGACGAGGTCGCGTTCGACGGTTGGGTCGTAGGCGCCGCGGAGCCGTCCGAGGACGTCCAGGACCTCCTGGCCGGTGAGGTTGCCCCAGAGCGCGACGTCCCCGGGCACGTAGGAGACCCTGCGGGTGATCTCGGCAGGGTGTTCGCCCGGGTCCAGGCCGAGGACGTGCACGTCACCGGCCGAGCGTGTGTATAGCCCGAGGAGGACCCGGATGGTCGTGGTCTTGCCCGCGCCGTTGGGGCCGAGGAAGCCGTGGACCGCGCCCCGCTCCACGACGAGGTCGAGCCCGTCGACAGCACGCAACGAGCCGAACGTCTTGACCAGCCCGCGGCACTCGATGGGGTTCGGAGAAGGGGAGGAGTGGATCATCGCCTTGTCACCTTTGCGCTGGTCGGGTTGGTCGTGGTTGTCGTTCCGGAGGGGCCGGGCGCGTCGTGAGGCCGGCACGGTCTGCCGCCGCTTCGAGGAAGAGCCTGTGCACGGGCTCGGGGAAGAAGAAGGAAACAAGCTCCATGACGGCCGGGGGCACGCCCGCGGCGAACTGGGCGATGACGTCGACCAGGTCGAGGCCAGCAGAGCGGACAAGCAGTTCGACCGTGCGCTCTGCCAAGGAGTCGACGGCGACTGCTAAATCTTCCGCCGCCAGTCCTGCCGTCGTGTCGCTCAGGTGCTGAAGCTCTCCGAAGAGCTCTAGGGCCTCGGAGATGGTCGCGTCGTCGAGACTCGTGGCGAAGGAGACTACAGCTTCGGGGAGCATCCGCCGGTAGGCCGCGATCTCCAAAAGCTCCCGTTCACCGCGGATTCCCCGTCGGACCGCCTCGTCGCCAGCGCAGTTCTCGATCTCGTCATAGAGCCGGCTGAGAGGAGGGGGAAGAGGGGTCAGCACCGAGCCGGACTCGACGGTCTGGAGCAGCCGCGCCACGTGCTCGCGCCGGGCGGTCAGCTCCTCGATCCGCACCGTGACCGCGTCCAGGGCAGCGCGCAGGTCGGCGGCCACGCTGGCCGGGGTCCCACGGCCGCCGATGAAGTCAGGCAGCTGGTCCAACGGGACACCGCCCTCGGCGACCCATCTGACGTGAAGCATCCGGGCCACGTGCTCGAAACCGTAGTCTCTGTAGCCGTGCGGCGAGGGCGGGACCGGAAGCAGGCCGATCTGGTGGTAGTAGCGGACCGTCCTTGGCGTCGTGCCGGTCAGTTCGGCCAACTGGCTGATGCGCATGAATCCACCTTCCGATGTGACGTAACGTCGCTGTCAACGCCAGAGGCCCGGCTCGGGCCCCTCAGAGTCCGAGCGTCAGCAGGGTCTCCGGCGAGGGCTCGCCCGCAGCGGCCGAAAAGGTCTCGAGGCCCGCGACGATGGACGCGCGTTCCTCCCGGCCCAGACGCCTCAGGATTCGTGCGATGGACTCCCGGCGCTGCTGGGTAGCGCCATACACGATGTCCGTGCCCTTCGGGGTGATCCGGACGAGGATCTCGCGCCGGCTGTCGGGGCTCGGGGCCCGCTCGACAAATCCGCCGTCTTCCATCCGGTCGATGAACCGGCTGAAGGTCGAGGCCACGGCCCCGAGCCGGGCTGCGAGGGCCCCGATCGCGGTGGAGCCCGAGCTGGCCAAGACCACCAGAACGCGGAACTGCGGGAGCGTGACAGTCTCCAGCGCATCCGCGACGGAGCTCGCCACCACGCCGAGCAGTGCCCGTGAGGCCCGCAGCACCGCCTCGACATCGGCCTCGGCCCCGCCCGGAGCCGTCCCCTCGCCATCGCGAAGGCCGCGCCTGCCAGCCTTCCGATCGTTCTCTTCGGTCACGCCGTCCCCCTTCGCTGTCTGCCATCCGGTAACCTATGCACATCTGCAAATAATGCCATTCTACAACTTACGGAAGTCCTGACGTTGGACACGCCGTCTCTCCGCGGATCCTGGTGGAGATCGCGGGCCCGCATCATCAGCGGCCGGATTGGCGTCGGGTCGCTCTACCTTGTGGCCCTCGCCATCCTCGTCGGCCTCGGCGCGGGGCTCGCAGCCGTGGCCTTTCGCTGGCTCATCGTCGGCGCCACCCAGCTCTTCTCGGGCACCACGGATTTCGCGGCAAGCCAGGGTCACCCCGCAAACCACTGGGTGCCGTGGCTCGGGCCGGCCTTCGTCATCCTGTCCCCTGCCGTCGGCGGACTCGTCTACGGGCCTCTCGTGCACCGCTTCGCCCGCGAGGCCCGCGGGCACAGCGTGCCCGAGGTGATGTACGCCGTCGCCCGCAAGGGAGGACGCATCAAAGGACGGGTCGCCGTCGTCAAGGCCGTCGCCTCGGCGCTGACTATCGGGTCGGGCGGTAGAAACACGGCGCTGCGATCGACGTCAGGCCACTCATTGATCGCGTCATCGACATAGACGCATTCGAGATTCGTGAGGAACCCATCGGAGTCTGTGAAGGCAATGACCTCTCGCGGAAGTCCGTCATCGCGATCGATCTCCTGGACGTGTGACCGGGAGGTATGTCGAGTCCACAAGAGCGGGCTCCACCAGCGCTCGGTCGATGATTAGGGTGATGGACGGGCATCCGCATGCGCAATTCCGCTCGGCATCCACGATGTGTTCGACCTGGGAGCGGAGTTGCGCTGCGCCTTGGAAGTCCATCTGAAAAAGACGGTCGAGCACCCTGCGCTCAACATCAGAAAGCGGTTGCATACCTCCAAGCCTGCCGATGTCACACCTCGCCCGCAATCCACTCTTTTCCCGCAAGGCATCTCCACCGAAGCCGAAGTGGTCCCGGGTCAGTCCGTCATCCTGGACCTAGTTCTGGTTGACATCGCCAAGCGATGCCCTCGCGCTTCTCAGACGCGTCATCCAGACGAGGCGAGCATTGCAGATTTCGCTGCCCGGATTATGGCAGAAAACAACTCGGCAGTGTCACCGTTGATCCTTCAGCAGTGAACTCGGAAACTTAGGCAATGCCGGCCCGCGTTCCTTGGGAGCTAGACCTAGGCAGGCTACGACGCGGATCGCCGTGATTGTGTCAACCCAAACGGGGACCACTTTGACAATCTAAGCGGGACCCACCTTGGCGTCGGCCCGGTCGACTTTGTGCACGTCTTTCTAGCGCCGCCCGTCACCTGTCCGTGCAGCAGACCCGACGGGTTCGCTGCCCGATCGCTCAGCGCGAGTCCCTGATCCCTGTCGACGCACGAGTCACCTCTAAGGTTGGACGCCCGGGAACATGTCGGATTTTGTTCAGCGTCGAGCCTTGACAAGAAAGCCCCCTAAGCGCATATTGATGCTGCCGCGCGGCAAGCAGTTTCAAAACAACCTTGAAATTTCATGCCCGGAGGGGGGAAATGGCAACTTGGCATTCTGGTCTCGGTGACCATTGGGGCCGCTTTCGATTGAAGCTGCCCCGGCGCTTCAGTATCGCTTTCGTTGTCGGAATTCTGCTTGGATCTGGCGTCGGCGTTGCTCAAGCCGAGCAACAGAACGGCGACTTTGTATACTTTACGTCCAACGGTATTGTATACATGAATCAATCGATCATAAGCAATGACGTTTGGCCTGGGTATGCGGATACGTGGGTCTACACGCGTACCGGACAAAACGTCTTGCAGGAGATGATGGGGGATGATGCTCGCTCATACGTGTATGACGGCGTCCTCTATCCATTGTGCTCGGAGAGCGGAGACGTGTACGGCTCTTCCACTGAATACTCTCCGCAGTTCGGCGAAGCCGTGATAATTCCGTGCGGCGCGTACACATACTACAGCAAGGGGCAAAGCCTCACTTTCAACGGTACCTACTACGATCGCAACGACACCTATCCATCGCCAGTAATTTGGGCTGGGGGATGATGGGCATGGCACGGAAGCACATGATTGGGATTGCAGCCGTTGTCGCTGCCGGCGCGCTCGGAGGCTTTGGGGTGTCGTCAGCGGTGGCGACTTCGCCTGCCGGCGTCCATCTGAACCAAGGAGGGGGCCAGGTGACGTTTCCGAATCAAGGGGGGAGCCAAGCTGCGTTCCCGAAGAATGCAAGGGGTGAAACCTACGGCTCAGGGGCCTTCGTGAAAGCGGGAGAGGAACCCGACCTCATCTCTGCTATAGGCGACGACCACAAGACCTGGGGGTACGTGCGGAAGACAGACATGGCATCTCGGGCCCAGCCGAAGAATCCTGAGGAGGTCAGAGCGCGCGCCGCGTCCGCTCAGACCGGAAGGGTCGGCGACAAGGTAGTCCCCCTATACGCCCAGGACGGCGTGACTGTCGTCGGATCTTTCACCGTCAAAGGCTGGAGCGTGCAGGCATCGATCCCTCCTAAGAAGTAGGCAGGATCGCCTGCCCAATCGATTGATCTCCATCACTCAGACAGGGCCTTCGCCAGATTCGCGGAGGTCCTGTCTGGCTCACCACCTGCGATACCGGCGTTGCCACAACCCACAGTCTTGCCGGGCTCTCCGGTCTCTAGCTGTTTGCCCTGGTATGGGCGAGCCGGTAGGAGTCGGTGCGGTTTCGATGATGGTGCCTTTGAAGGTGAGCCGGTCGACGATTGCAGCGCAGAGGCGGGGGTCGGTGAAGGTGCGGGTCCAGTCGGCGAAGCTTGAGTTCGAGGCGATCGCCACGGACGCCTTCTCCTCGCGCCCTGTGAGAACCTGGAAGAGCAGCTCGGCGCCACGCCTGTCCAATTCCATATAACCCAATTCGTCGATCAGAAGACAGTCGACTCTGCCGTAGCGGGCGATGGTGCGGGCGAGCTGCTTCTCGTCGGCGGCTTCGACGAGCTCGTTCACGAGCTTGGTCGCGAGGGTGAACTTGACCCGGTACCCCTTCTCCGCAGCAGCGGTTCCGAGGGCGATGAGGAGGTGGGACTTGCCGGTCCCGGAGTCCCCGATGAGGCACAGCGGGTCGCCGGGGCGGATCCACTCGCCCTGGGCGAGCTGGTGGATCGTGGCGGGGTTGACGTTCGGGTTGGCGTCGAAGTCGAAGTCCGCGAGCACCACACGACTTCCCATCCGAACCACCTCACGTAGGCAAACCCATCGGGCATACCCACCGTCGAAGGTGGTCCTGAATCAAACCGTCACAACACGCCGGTCGGGAGGCAGGTGGTCCTGAATCAAGCCGTCAGACCGGTCCTGAATCAAGCTGCCATAGTCAAACGGGCTGTCGGGCCCCAGGGTTCCGGTCTTCGGGGCGAGCAGGTTGCGTTCGGCGCATTTAGCCTTCAGCGCCCGGGTCGCGGCCGCGGCGCTCGCGGCGCTGGCCTGCACGAGCCGTGCGACGCCGTCCCAGTCCCGGTAGCGGGTGCGCGCCTCGACCAGGCCGCTCGGGCGGCGGCGGGTGGTGATCTCGCCGTAGGTGCCGATCGTCACGCGGGGGCGGCTCACCAGGTCACCGCCGATCCGGCTGCGGCGGCGGGTCGCGCTGGGCCTCGATCCAGGCGGTCACGTCGGCCACGGCGAACTTGAGGTGCTTGCCGAACCGGTACGCGCGCGGCCCGAGGCCGCGGGCGCGCCAGTCGTAGACCGTTGAGACGGGGACGCCGAGGTAGGCCGAGAGCTCGCGGATGCCTAGCATCGGCGGAAGTCCGGAAGAAGGCGGGAGGGGTGCTGGAGCTTGCGTGCGGCTAGGGACTTGGGGCCCGCTGATGCCGAACGCCTGACGGCGTCAAACCAGCCGAGACGCCGGACCACGCAACCCACACCTCGCTGCCCAGGCCCGCCTACACTCGATGCACGGACGAGAAGGGGGAATCGTGGAGCCAGACCCCGGGAGGCAGCACTCCGACGACGGGCAGTGGTGGTGGGACGGCCAGCGGTGGCTCCCGGCACTCAGCCTCGACGGGCGGTGGAGGTTCGACGGGCGCGCCTGGCGCCGGAACAGCCAGTGGCGGGAGCCGTCGCGCGCGGTGCTCATCACCGGAGGGATCTGGGCTGCTGCATTGGCACTGTGGGCCCCAGTACTGATGATGGTCCTGCCCGCCCCGAGCGGCGTTCTCGATACCGGGGAGGAGACGGTGCTCATCGCCGTGTTCGTCGTGGTGGTGCTCCTCGCAACCGTGGCCACCGGCTTTGCCGTGGGACTCGCGACGCAGCTCAGGTGGCTCTGGCTCGCCTCCGTCGTCGGCGCCGGGGCCCAGATGGTCGGGTACGTGGCGTCCATGGTCCTCTCCGACGCCCCGTCGGCAGATGATTTCGCGGCTGTCGGGTCCATCATGCTCACCGGGCCGGTGCTGCTGGGCATCACGGCGCTCCTCTGGGCCGGGGCAGGACTGGGCAGGCTGGCCACCGCAATCCGCCGCCGCATGGTGCGCCGCACCCCATTGGCCTGATGGGTTGGCTCCGCTCATCGATCACGCGCCGAGAGCTCACGCGGCCGACCGCACCCTTCGCGCGGCACGGCCTCAGTCGGACCCGCGGCCCGCGTTGAACTCAGCGGCCAGCGCCACGAGCGTGGCAACTGACTCCGGGGACTGCTGCGCGAGCGGCCGGTTCGGATGCGTTGCCGCGAGGCCCCGACCCCTGATCTCCCCCACCATGGACGCGAGTTCCTCGTCCACCGCGGCGACCCTGTCCAGGAGCGCCTCGACCCGGGGCAGTGCTCTACGGTTCCGCGGCGCCGACGCGGCCGTGAAGTCCAGCTCCAGCATCACCGCACCGTTCGGCTGATACGAGACGGTGGCGAGATCGCCGACCTTCCCCGTCACCGGGTCCTCCACCACGATGACGAGCTTCGGGTCCATGGTCTGCCGCGGGTCGAACCTGACGCCAGCACTCTCGACCGCCAGCACGAGCGCCTCGATCGCCACCAGCGCACCCGGGTCCCGCACGGCCAAGTCCGCGCGCATCGACTCCGGAGTCCACCACTGCCTCGCTCTGACCGTCCCGCTCACGGCTGCTCTCCTTTCCCCTGTTCTCGACGCCTTCAGTCGGACACGAACACCGGGCGCCCGGAGACGTGCCTCCAGATCACATGGTCAAGCCGCCGGGGCTCCGCGGGGTAGGCCTCGGCTGCCCGGGTGATCAGGTCCGCGACCTGCATCGGGGACAGGCCCCTCGCCTCGACGCCCGCGTGCTCACCGACGAACCTGATCACCATGCGGTCCGGCTTCACCGACTGGAACCCGGCGAGGATCAGGAAATAGTTGAACGTCGTCCCCGAGGACTGGCTCGGCAGCCTCAGCCAGGCCTTCTTGACCTCGGCCAGCCCGCGGCCCTCCGCGTGCCTGGCGTGCAGGTCCGCGACCGAGTCGATCCCCAGCCCCTGCATGCAGCGTGCCGCCTGCCGGACGACCTCGGCCTTCAGCGGGGCTCCGGCCTTCGTGTGCGCTGGCTTGAGATTGTGCACGAGGTTCGCCCACGCGGCTGACCCGCCCGTCTCCTCGATGGAGCGCAGCAGATCGGCCGCGCCGTCCGTGTTCGGGTCGTGGCCCTGGCCCCTCCGGTGGTTTCGGTACGCGCTCACCACGTTGACCACGCTCTGGTAGTGCGATCCCGTGGAGTAGATCGAGTCGATCACGCACAAGGCGAGGGAGCCCGGGTAGCCGTCGGCCGCGACCCACCTGGCCGGGTCACCGAACAGCTGGCGGCAAGCCGCCACGAGCACGGACACATCGGGCTGGGATCGAAGGATCACCCGAGGACTGTAACCCTCCGACCGGGCAGCCGCCTGCAATGGGCCGTGCGCCGCCGCGAGGCGCCGCCGATTCGCCCTCGCCGCGTTCCGGGTCGGGCGGAGGACTCAGCCGCGTCCGAACCGACGAACCACGCAACACGCCCTGCGCCTCCACTCGACCCTAGCGCCAGTCCGGCACACGGGGCATGTCTTCGCGCGAGAGCCGGTACCGCCGACGTTCCTCGGGCCACAAGGGCCTCATCGTCACCGTCGATGCGCGACGCCATCGCGTCCGGGACGTCCCGTCCTCGGCTGCAGCTTCCAACAGACGGAAACGGGAGAGACGGTTCGAACGATGGCTGAGGCGTCAGAGGGCAGCCAAGAGGTCGGCGACGAGTGCGGCGAAGGCAGGTGCCACGGTGGGATCCTCATGAGCGGCTGAGGCGGCCAGTTGGGCGATGCGCCCGTTGGCGGTGGAGGCGTGGGTGCGGTAGACCTCGATCGCCTCGGCCGTGGCCTCGCGGGCGTGCTCGTCTGTGCTGTGGGACGAGAACCCCGCCACGAGGTCCGGGGTATCGATGGCCTGGAGGATGCGGAACGCGTCAAGGGCGTCTTTCTCCTTGAGCCGATCGGGCTGGTCATCGGCCTGTCCGAGTCGCTCGCTGATCTTGATTGCCTTGGCCGTCAGCAGCGCGGCCGGACCTGCCACCCGCAGTTCGAAAGTCCTGTCGTCGTCGGCTTCAAAGGCCGTGATGGTGACCGGCGCGTTGTCGATCAGGGCGGGTTCCAGGCCTCGGGCAATACGTGCGGTCAACTTCTCGTGCGGGGCGATCCGGGCTGCTCGAGCCGATGCCCTGGCCGTTCCTGCCTGATGCGGTACAACCATGAGGTCGACGGCCACGTCGCCGACGTTTACCCAGTGGCCGGGGTTGGGGCCGGGCGTGAATCCTGCTGCACGCAAGAGGCTGCCGATCTCGGGTGTACCGGAAAGGTCACGGGTGTTGACCGCGAGGTCGGCGTCAGTGGTCAGCAGCGGTACATTCAGGTCGGCGTCACCGGTGTGGTGATAGACCGCCTGTGCTCCGACGAGGATGAGGTTGTCGAGGTGCCCCTCCAACGCGGTGAGTGCATCGAGCAGCACGCGGCGGGCTACGACGTACTCGGGAGCGAGGCTCATCAGGCTCCCCATGCTTCGTCGGTGCGGACTAGTGCCCCCATGAGTTGCTCGGCTTCGGCGTCGCCGCGGCCCGGCAAGGTCAACAGGTCGGCGAGAACGAGCGCCACGGGCGCGATGTCGGAGTTGAGCACGGCTCCATCTTGGGGCATTGCCATGACAGTATTCGCCGCGGCAGGCTCGGCGGGGACGAGTCCCAACTCCTCGGCCACAGCGCTCAGGCTCTCGGTGTAGAGCGCCAGGAGACGCAGCGGCACCACCGAGGTGATGCCGTCGGGCAGCAGCCGTCTGGCTCCGGCTGAGCCCGTCAACGTGGCCGAGGCGGACAGGTCGGCGATTCGTGCGAGCGTACGGTCAAGACCGCGCGGGGCGATGTAGTAGCTCGACGATCGGTTTGTCTTGGCGAAGGAGTAATCGCGCACCCACCGCCGAACGAGCGCCCGGCGACGCACCGTTGTGATCTCGCCGCGTTTGTCACGGTCGATGACGCCCTCGCTTGCCAGGGTCGGAAGGAGTTTGGACACCGATCCGGGCGAGACGTCGGCACGGGCGGCGAGGTCGCGCACCCCGAGCGGCACGTCCAGGGTGCACAACGCGCGAATGATGCGACTGGCGGCGACTCCGTTGAGACGGACCACCGCCGTCGGGTTCCCAGCGCGCGGGGACTTCTCCGCCCCCTGCCCAGTCAACAGGATCAGGGGCACGTCGGACGTCATCCGCACCCATCCCGTCGCGTCGGCGTAGCTGATGCCGTCGGCGGCCAGCGCCTCACGGAGGCTGGGGCCGATGTAGTCCGAGACGAACAAGACTGGCAGACCTGCCGTCCGGGCTTGCTCCCGCAAGGTCGCGAGCAGAGGGGCGACTGCCCTCCCCGACCGCTTGACCTCGACGAGGTACCTCACTCTCGTCCCGGCTGGCCCGATCAACGAGACCGCAGCGTCGGCGCCTCGGCTCTCCTCCGGTGGCTCGGTAGCCGATTCGAGATGCCACGAGGCAGGCAGAAGCGAGGTGATGCTGCGCACGGCATCACGAAGCAACCCTGTTTCTCGAATCATCATGTTTCGCATATCAAGAAACAGCGTAGTTTGAGAAACGCGGAAAGGCAATCGAGGCTCGCCTAGCCCCGGCGCCCGCAGCCATCCGCACATCACTTCACCCGCAGCCCAACCGTTAACTTGGTGGTCGACTCAAGAATGCGAACCTCGCAGCTGGCCGCACGAGCGGCAACACAGAGTTCCCGGGCCTATTGAAGGCGGTCCAGCGCCCGGAGGAGCGTCTCGGGCTCGGCCACGTCGTAGAAGGCGACGGCCTGAGCTTGGCCCTGATTGTAGAAGTCGAGCCCCGTGTTCAGGTACATGGTCTGACCGGCGACCCAGCCGAATACGATGCTCGCGTGGCGGCCGTCCCGGGACCGGCTGGTCCGGACCGGGGTGCCCTTCAGTGGGATCTCGTTCGAGGACCTCCGTCCGGTGAGCATGATCGCGCGGGAGTCCGTGAGTCCATAGACCGTGGCCAGCTTCCGGCGCCTCTTGTACACGAACCGGCCCACGGTGAAGTACAGGCCCACCAGCACGAACGGGACGCCCCACAGCTCGAAGAAGATGGGCGCGTGGCTCGCGATGGCCGTCCACTCCCAGAACACCGCGAATCCAGCCCACATGATACTGAACGGGACGAGGAACAGGTCGGCGCTCACGAAGCGCACCTTTGGGTCAGGTCGCCCGACCCAAAGGAGCTGCTCGCCCGGGCGTAGGAGGGGACGGAGCCGATCCCACGCCTCGAAGTCGGAGACCGACTGGTGCCGACTCATCTCACCTCCCACGGGATGCCTCCCGCTTCGCCCTGCGCCGCTCGGCGATCTCGTAGGAGCGAGGATCCGCCAGCGACGTGTAGTCGCCACGCTGCGGGATGCCGTTGATCACCATCGAGTTGTCCAACGTTGCTAGGCTCGTCATTGACGTAGCGGGGCACCATGCCGTGGCGGCACTGCAGCGGTCGCCCGAGATACTCGTACGCCTGACGGGCGGCACGGCGCACCCGGACCAGGTGGGTGCTGAAGAGGAGCACCGTGCCAACGAAGCCGATGAGCATGCAGACCGAGCCCGCGATGCTCAGCCAGAGCGGCATGCGTCCCGTGGCGATCCCGATGAGCGGCCAGACCACGTTCAGCCCGATTCCAACCAAGAAGTGCGGCAGGTACTGAGAGGCACTGAGCATCGTCCATGCGGCATCTTCCCCCATCCGCGGTGCGACGTTCTGCTCCACCCGCTCGATGGTCACTGCGCTCGGTGCCATGGTCCCTCCTTGGGTTCAGCCCCTCGGCAAACCGCTTGTCCCGGTGGGCGGCACACCCACCGGCTCTGTGTCGTCCAGCGGCAGCCCCGCCTTCCTGCGGCGCCGGTCCACGGCGCACGAGCGCAGAAATCGAACCTCGTGGTAGGCCATCACCCCGACGCACCCGAACGCCGCGAGCATCAGCGCTCCGACGATCCCGAAGGCCACCCAGTCCCCGCGGGAAAACACCGGGCGAGTGATCCCTCCGACGATGAACGCCAGAATCAGGAAGCCCCGGCCGCAGAGGTCCCACTTGACCATCTGCTTCCAGATCGCCTTGGTCCGCCTGCTGTACTTCGCATCCATCCTCTCAGTCCAGATCAGCATGGCGCTCTCACTCCCGGCCCCGGCGGAGGCTGCACCGGAGGCGCCTCCCGGTGCCCGCGGACGCATTGCTCTGGTCAGCCACCCTGTCCCCCGCCTCTCGACGCGCGGACATCCGCGAGCCACGTGTCCCACTCCTCCGTGCTGGAGAGCGCCCGGAACGGCGCCGACCACTCGCCGCTCCCGTAGCGGGCCTTGAGGTCGTCCACCGCCATCGACAACGGCACCACCGACCCCAGCAATACGGCCGCGGAGGCTGCGGCGCCAAGAATGCAGTACACCGCGAAGCCCGGTCCCCCGACCCCGGCCGAGGCGAGGACACCCGCGCCCACGATCACCACCGCTCCTAGGAGAAACCCGCCGACGCAGAGGACCCGGGCCTGCCAAATCCAGCGCGCGTCCTCCACGCCCCACCTCGACTCCCACCGCGCCACGTACGACTCCCTGCGGCGGAAGTACCACGACGGCCAGCGCCCTGCCTCCCCCGGCTCGGGGGCCGCCATGCTCGGCTCGGGCTGGCCGGGTCCGCCCAGCGCGCTCCCCGGGCCGCGCGGGGCATCCTCGAACGAGAGGGACCGCTCCCATGCGGTCCACACCGGGGACGGCGCGAGGGGGATGCCGAGCCCGAGCGGCACCGCCCCCAGCGGCGCCCGCGGCGAGTCCCGGCGGTTCAGGAGGGCCCACCCATCGAAGTCCTCGATCCGGGAGAGCGCCGAAAACGGGATCCTCGTCCTGCTGTCCACCTCATACCCGGCCTTGATGATGCTCAGTCCCTCGGAGAGCGGCCTGATCGAGGCGTACATGAGAGGCAGGCCAGACGCGCTCCCCACGGCTGCCACCGCGACGTACAGCGCGTCGGGGACCCGGGCGAACGCCAACAGAACCCCGACCGCCGCCGTGGCCATCATGATCCCCCACCCGAGCATGTAGAAGACGCGGAACCTGTAGATCGAGCGGGCGGCCTCCGGACCCCACCTCGACTCCCACCGTGCGGAGAACGTCTCTCGACCACGGTCGTAATCACGGAGGAACCCCGGCGGGACAAACGAGCGCAGTCGCAGCGTCCCCCGCAGGCGGTCGCGCCTCTCCATGGCACCCCCAAAGATCCTCGAAACGTGGCTGCTCCCAACAACCCTCCCCCTTCGCATGCCGAGCCCACCACACTTGCCGGTACTCGATTTTCGACTCTGCGGGCATACTCGCCCTCGCCGCGCACCCCAGACGCCCCGCGGCATTGCATGGCGGGAGTCGACGCCTGTCTGACGCGTGCAAGATGTCCCCCGCGTTCCCGACCGCGCGGGCGTCACGCAATGTTTCGCGAACCGGCGCGGGGCGCCATTGCGCGGTGTGGCTGAACAGCTCGGCCTCCATGTAGTCGTACGTGACCTCGACAACGCGCTCGGGCCGCAGCGGGGTGAACGAGAGATCCTGTTCCCGTTCCAGCGGGAGCGCGCCGCCGCCGTAGGAATGCGCGCTGCCGACTGGTCGCGATTGTCCAGCAGCACCTCGGCGGGCTGCGCCCACGCCCAGGGGTGCCCGTCGAACGTGGTCACGAGCGGCTGCAGCTCCTTTAACAGCTCCTTGCGGCGGGCCAAAGAAAACGCCCCGATGACGCCCACGGAATCCAGCCGGCCCTGCATCATCGGCTCTCCTTCATCGATGGCCTTCGTGCCCCGCCAGTCCACCCTCCCGGTCAAGGCGGTTGCCGCCGCCCATGAGGTGACCGGCCGCACGCTTCAGCTTCCTTAGGGTCGGCGTTCGACGACTGCGGGCGCCCGTCCGCTGGCGAATCGTCCAGGTTTGGACCTGATGGGCTGAGCCCGTCTGGTCCCGGCACCGCACCGACCTCGATGCCGGGGAGCGCGTGTGCACCTAGCTGCTGGAGGTGCCGGCCCCGATGAACACAACGAGCCGCAAAACAGAACGACCGGTACGGGGTCACCCGGCCGGGAGAGCACCCAGCCATGCCGCGCACAGGGGTCGAGTACATCTGCGCCGGGCCCTGTGTGCCGTGCTTGGCAAACCCGAACCGGGCCTGACGCAGACTGCCGCGGAACGGGTCGTTCTGCCGCGGCCAATCATCAGCGAACCGCTAAGCGAACTCGTGGACGACCCCCTGCTCGCGGGGACGCTGCGTGGCGTCAGGAGGCCTCAGAGTTCGGCGGCACTGAGGATAACTCCAGGTCAGACGGTGGGGCCACCGTGGCCCCACCGTCAAGGGCGAACGGGAAGACCCCCCAAGCTTGCCGGCCCGAACTCGTGCACAAGTCTGGAACATCTCGCCGTCGAGGCGCTCGTCCGCACTGACACGCGCAGCGGTGGCGATGACCGTCCCGGCGTCGGTGCTGGGACGAGATCGCCAACACTGCGACGGCGGGCGTCCTGGTTGGCCGTCGGCGGGCATAAGCCCAGGTCGCACGGTGCCGCCACGGTGGCGGCACCGTTGGCCGCCATCGCGAGGGAGACCGTGGCACTGCTGTACGCAGCGTCTGCAGCGTCTTCAGTCCCCACGAGTCCCCCTCATGCCCGCCTGACGCGCGAACCTTCCCGTTCGGCACCACTCTCGTTCCATTGCGTCCTGTATCACCCAGCGTCGCACGTGCGCAGGCAGCCTGGGAAGATCACAGCGCGTCCTTCGCGAAGGCGCGCTCGAGCATCTCGGCGGTGGCCGGGTTCACCATCTCGTTGCGGCGGATGTAGTGCTGGATGGTGATCTTCGGGTCTGTGTGGCCGAGCAGCTCGGCGGCGAGGTCGACCCCAGCCTGGGCGTTGATCGCGGTCGCGACGGTCCTGCGGAACATGTGCGGGGTGACCCCGGTGATCCCGGCCAGGTCCATCACGTGGCGGAGCTGGCGGCGGACGTTGTTCGTCGTCAGCGGCGTTCCCTCCCGGCTTGAGAACAGCAGGGCGTCCAGGGACGGGTCCTCCAGCCGCGCGAGCCGGCGGCGGACGGCCTCGGCGGTGAACGACGGGATGGCGACGGTGCGGCGGGACTTCGCGGTCTTGGGGTGATCCTGCCGCGTGGTCGGCTCGCCCCGGGGGCTGACGATCGTGCCGGCGATGCGGATCGAGGGCGGGGCGGCGGCGATGTCGACGTCGCGGCGGCGGATGGCCAAGACCTCCCCGATCCGGGCGGAGGTGCCGAGCATGACCTCCACGATCGCACCCAGCTGCCCGTCGGGCCTCGGCCCGAAGGGCGACCGGCCGGCCTCCCAGAACGCCACCGCGGCGCGGATCGCGTTGACCTCCGCCGGGGTGAGGGCGTCCGGGGTCCTGGCGGGGCGGTGCAGGCGGGCGACGTGGTCGACCGGATTCCGGGGCAGGACCTCGTGGCGGACGGCCAGGGCGAGGGCGAGCCGCAACACGACGCGGGCGTGCTTGGCCTTCGCGTAGGACTGCTTCGCTAGCTGCTTGAGGAACTGGTCGCAGCGGGCCACGCCGATCTCCCGGAGGGTGAGCCCGGCGAAGGTGGGGAGCACGAGGGTGCGCATGTCGCGCTCGTAGAGCTGCCGGGTCGCGGTCGCGAGCCGGCCCTCGAGGTCGATGTCCTCGAGCCAGTACTCGACCAGGTCGGGGAACGGGCTGTCTGGCGCGAGTGTCCCGGTCGTCGGGGCGAGCAGGTTGCGTTCGGCG